>JABCYS010000098.1 GCA_013290085.1 Candidatus Babelota bacterium | reverse complement strand
TTGCATTTTTAATACCATACATTGGTTTCACTTTTTATTTTTTAGCGCGGAGAAATTTCATGAAAAAAACAATAATTCTTTGTGTCGCGTTCGTTGTTCCAATCACCCAAACATATACCGAAGCTTTCAGGCCCAGCTTTATAAAGCCAACCATTATTGGTCTTGGGTTGAGCTATGATGATGTCCTTTTGATTCCTCAAAGAACATCAGTGACAACACGAAGTAACGTAGATACCAAAACTCGGTTTACCAAAAATATAGAACTTAAAACTCCCATTGTGAGTTCCAATATGGACACGGTAACCGAAGAAGAAATGGCCATAGCCATAGCAAACGATCTTGGTGGTATCGGCGTGATTCACCGATTTAACACGATCAGTCAGCAGGCTCGAGCAGTAAGACGAGTAAAAAGATTTAGAAATGTGGTAATTGAATACCCACTGACTATTCATGTTGGAGCTACCATCGCTCAAGCAAAAAATAGTATGAGCACCAATAATGTTACCAGTCTTCTGATAACCAATGAGACAAAGAAACTGGTTGGCATCCTCACGTCACGTGATATAAAACTAGTAGCCAATGATAATGAATCAGTATCAAAATACATGACAGGAAGAGACCGGCTGGTTGTTGCTCATAAAAACATCACCTTAGAGCAAGCAAAAAAAGTTTTATTCGAACACCGCATAGAGAAACTTCCGCTCATTAACGAAGATCTTACTGTCGCAGGATTAATCACGAGCAAAGATATTTTAAAACAAGAAGAATCCGCTCATGCATCATTAGATAAAAAAGGTAGATTGTTGGTTGCTGCTGCGATAGGAATAAAATCTGATGCCGTTGAACGCGCACAAGCGTTGGTGGAGGCAGGAGTTGATGCACTGGTGATTGATGTGGCACATGGACACTGTGATGCCGTGGTTGCCATGGTCAAAGACATTAAAGCACGGTTTCCTCATATAGACATTGTTGCAGGTAACGTTGTTACTGCAGATGCAGTTCGTGAGCTTGTTGAAGCTGGCGCAGATGCGATTAAGGTTGGTATTGGTCCCGGTTCTATTTGTACCACACGAATAACTGCAGGAAGTGGGTTTCCACAATTATCAGCGATTATCGATTGTTTTGAAGAAGCAGAAAAATATCATGTGCCTATCATAGCAGATGGCGGCATTAGATTTTCTGGTGATATTACCAAAGCAATAGCAGCGGGTGCATCAACAGTCATGTTGGGAAGTTTACTTGCAGGTACCGACGAAAGCCCCGGCCAAGCATTAATAAAAAATGGTAAGAAATACAAAGTGGTACGAGGCATGGCCTCATATGGTGCTAACTTTGGCAGAGAAGCAAAGGGTGACGATGCAAAGAAAACATCTGAGTTTGTACCAGAAGGGGTGGAAGCATTAACACCGTATCGTGGTTCGGTTAAAGAAGTTGTCTTCCAATTACTGGGCGGATTAAAATCCGGACTGAGTTATTGCGGTGTTGAAAGTCTGGAAGCGATAAGGGGCAAGGGTCAGTTCATACAGATTACCAATGCTGGCTTGCGCGAAAGTCATCCACATGACGTTGTTGAATTAGAAAAATAGTTGGCAAGGAGTGCTCATGACTACGATAAAATTAATGGGTTTTTGGTTGATGATTTTTTTAAGTTTTGAGGCGCAAGCAATGAAGGAAAAGAGCGGTGGTGCTGTGGCGGCTAAGGGCAATGAGCGAGTAAATCAAGGGCCGACTGTTTTAGGCGATATCCAACTACCCTCTGTTTTGTTTAAAATTCTTTCTTTAAAAGATTGGGAAAAAAGTGAGGCGGGAGATAAAGTGTGTACTCCGCCATCTGATGACTCTTTCATCCACTTTTCTACTGAAAAACAAAAGGAAGCTATTATTGCAAAAAAGTTTTCCAATTGTTCATACGTTGTGCTTCGCGTTGATCTTAAGCAACTCGTTGGTACCGTAGCTCTTGAATGGGACAGTCAAAAGATAGATCGATACTATCACTTGTATAATGGCTATATCCCAAAGACAGCCGTTATCGTCGAAGGTATGACGGTCTTGCGAGAGAGAAAAAATACTTAACCGGAAACCCCCCTCCCTCATTCCTATTCTCATTGTCACCCCATCAGCCTCCATTGCCCCATAAAAAATTTCTTTATGAAATAACATTGGGAAAAGGCTGATTTAAAGCTATAAATCAAGGGGGGGCATTTGAAAAAGACCCTTTTTAACCTACAATGATTGAATCAAGTGGTATTAATTGAAGATTTTTTAAACTGAGTTCAGCAATGATGCTGAACAATGGGGTTATCTAATCATGAAGAAAACGATCAAAAATAGTGTACTTATTTTTTGGGCGCTCGGGACAGTCATTCCTGCGTCTGCTGTTACCTATCTTGATACAAAGTTCATTGAGGCTATTGAGCAAGATTGTACGACTTATTGGCAGCAGCAAGCCCGTAATGCGAGAATAGATAGCTATCTTGAAAGAGGGGCGAACATTAATTTGCAAACGCA
>JABCYS010000097.1 GCA_013290085.1 Candidatus Babelota bacterium | reverse complement strand
TCCTTTAATGAAGACGCCAAAATTTGGTTATCAATAATTTTAACCACAATATCTAATGCTTCAGCCAAGTTCACGCCGCCTTCAATAAGGGTACCCAGTGTTCTGGAGAATTGCACAATCGCCCCGGTACGCGCAAAAAATTTTATGATGGGGATTTTTAATTTGATGGTATCCATGATTTTCGAGCCGGCAGCCGTAGAAAGCCAGTACCGAAAGGCGAGAACAATGCTCACGATGATTATGAGAATGATAATATAGTGGTTAATGAGAAGGTCAGAGATATTCATGAGAATCTCTGTGGTAACTGGTAAAGCCTTCCCGCTCCGCTGGAATTGGGATGCAAGGCTTGGGATAACTGCCGTCATAAGAAAGACAACCACAAGGCCTATAATCGCTAACTGAAACATTGGGTAGGAAAGTGCTGCTTTAATACGCTTGGCAATTTGTTCTCGGCGCTCAAGGTAGGCAGTAAGTCGTTCTAAAATTATTTCTAGTTTACCTGTTGCTTCCCCGGCGCGAACTAATTGTACAAAGATGGTATCAAAGATTTTTGGATATCTACCAAGACCTTCTGCCAAAGATTGGCCTTCCCTCAAGCCATCTTTAATACTGATTAAGATACTTTTCATACGACCTTCAAATTGGTCAATGAGGAGGTCTAACGATTCGAGCAAGGGAACACCTGAGCGCAGGAGTACGGCAAGTTGTTTGGTGAAAAGAATTTTTTCTTTGGTAGTCACCGTGCGACGAAAGAGACCGGCGAGAGAAAATGCAGCGCCTTCTGTTGTAAGCGCTATTTTTATGGGATACACACCCATCTTTGCTAACTGCTCGCGAGCGGTTGCCAATGTTGGCGCGTCAACGGTGCCACTGATTTTTTTACCGTCTTTTGAAAATGCTTGGTAGGAATACAGCGCCATAAAAATCCTTCTACCGTGATACTTTTTCACTCACAAAAACTGTTTTGTTGATTGCAAAAAATCTTTTGTGATATTATCTGGTATGATAAAGTCTTTAAATCAAAACCAAAAAGGATAACGTATGTTTTTATACCGTATACTATTGTTATCTGTTCTTACCTTATCCATGGTAAGTTTGCAAGAAACACGCGCAAGGCAAGCAGTTCCTGATTTGAATTTGTTTTTGCAGCCTTTGAAAATGACTGCCGCTGGTCTTCATTGCTTTTTTGACCAGTTATACAATTCAAAGCGTTACATTGAAGATTTTTATCCAAATAATTTCACCCATCTTGAGCAGTTCTTAGAGCATGGTTTGCAAACACGCCAAGAAAGAAATTACACAAAAGCAATTTTCTCACTTTTCAGCCAAAAAACAAAAGGGTGTATGTACATTAGTGCCTACGCTTTTGATGAGTTGCTCAGTGGATTACCACGGTTAGTGGAATATCATTTTGCACACCAAGCAAAAAATGCTGAACAAAAGAAGAAGGAAATCAAGCAGCTTTTATGGCAAGAGTTCTTAAATAATTTTGATCTCTGCAAAGAAAATCCGCATCTTTTCTTTGATACTCTTTCCGAATCTATTTTAAAAACGGTAGATCCTGATGCTCATCAAGATGTAAGCACTGAGTATCTCCGCCAAACAATCATTCGCTTTGTTGAAGGTGGGCTGAGCAAGATCCTGTGGGATCCTACTGATAAACATATTTGGGGTAGTGTTAAGCGTATTGGTGATCATTTGATAGAGCTGACCAAACACAATATCATTACCGACACTGATGACCTCAATGATCTTGCCTGGTCTCTGGTGCATCGTCTTTGCTACTTTATAGACATTACCGGTTCAGATTTACCCCGTGAGTTCTATGAAGAGATTAACGTGGATCTCAAGAACGCTACGCACCCGCTTCTTCTTCTTGAAGAGCAGGAAGAGCTTGCTGAATCTAAACGATCTGTTCTTGAACGAGTGGTTGTTGAAGGAATAGCGCGGCAGCAGGCTAAACAGTATGGATTAATTACTGAAGCGTTGCCGATTTAAGAGTTCGAGCTTGAGGAAGAGCTTGAGCTAACAACATTAGCTCCAACGTTGCTATTTTGGTTTGGTGTGCGACTTTCAGTGCTTTTAAAACTCACACGAAACGAACCTTGCATTACATCAAATTTTAAACGTCTTTTTTCCTCAGCGCTCATAGGATTTCCTGCCAAATAGAGGTAGCTAACCTGCCTGTTAAGCCACGAGTCCAACGTTTGCTCGACCTTTTCTATATTGTTGTACTCTAAGTTCAGCTGAATCATATTCCCAATGTGGGGTGAAAAAGCGAGCGACATGATATCGCTCTCCAGCGAACGGACACATAGAGGAACACTCGTCAATTGATTGTGTGAAAGATTAAGCTCCAGAATGTTGGGAAACCATGGTTTAAGTAATTCTACCCCTTTCCAACTATTAATTCCCTGTCGGCTCAAATCCACTACAGAACCATCCTGGCTTACTTTCCATAAACCCTCTCGTAGGGCATCTTCAATTGACTTCTTTTGTGCATGGGCGATAAAAATAATGAGATACAAA
>JABCYS010000096.1 GCA_013290085.1 Candidatus Babelota bacterium | reverse complement strand
GTCACGGTCCCAAGCTGTATCAAGCGCAACTTTCTCCTTCAGATAATGGTACCTGTACCGTTCAACTTGCAGAACATGATCAGGGAATAGCACCCGGACAGTTTGCCGTCTTTTATGATGATACTCGT
This sequence comes from Candidatus Babelota bacterium, assembly GCA_013290085.1. Next base: position 2,424 of record JABCYS010000096.1, on the reverse strand, counting down.
TGTTTAGGTGCGGGGGTTATTTTGGAGTAGCGGACTCTTGTGGTATAGTGCTTATCATTATTTATTTTTTTTGGTTTTGATTATGACAAAGAAAATTACTCTTCCTACTTTAGTAACATTGCTCCGCATTATTTTAGTTCCCTTTATTGTTTGGGCTATAGTTGCCCATCAATGGAGCGTTGCCTTTTGGCTCTTCCTCCTTGCCGCGGTAACCGATACCGTTGATGGTAATTTAGCACGGTTCATGGGGGAGCAAACATTCCTTGGTGCATGCCTTGATCCTATCGCAGATAAGTTTTTGTTATTGAGTTGCTTTTTAGCACTGTCTCTTGTCCATTCACCATTTATTTTTATTCCGACCTGGTTTTTCATACTGGTGTTAATTAAAGAACTACTTCTGGTAGTTGGCGCGATAATGCTTTTTCTTACCAGAGGTGAATTTGAAGTTAAGCCGACACTCTTAGGAAAAATAACTACGGCGGTGCAAATGGCTTTTATTGTCTGGTTTTTTTCTTGCTCCATGTTCCATTGGCTACCCGTAAAAACATTTTATGGAATTTTGGTTTTGATTGTAGTGTTAACGCTTTCCTCATTGTTTCAATACGCGATGGCCGGTCTTAGATTTTTCTTTAGATTTTTACGGTGAGATAAAAAATGAAAAAATATATCGTTATGTTTCTTTTTTGCAGCGCGGTAACTGCTAAAGAAAAAAATGATTTCATTGTTCCCAAGAACAGACAACAACTCTCCTCCTCTCAGTCTCAAGAAACTATTGCCGAAAAAAATGATTTTATTGTTGCCAAAAAAAAGCAGCGCTCGTCTCCTTCTAAGCTTAAAGAAGAGATAGGGGATGGATACGGGAGAATGCTCAAAAAACAGGCCGTTATTATTGAACGTATGGCGCAGGCAAATCGAACCTTGGTCGATAGAACTCGAGAATTGTTGGACGATGAATGTAACGCAACTTTAGAACAGTTACAGCAGTACAATAAAGACTTAGTTGTCTTTGAAACAACGTTAAACAAATTTGAATCGGAAGCTTGTTACATGCTCGATTGTTTGCAAACAGGTTTACCTGTTCGTTCAACAAAAAATCAAAACAAAAAAGATCTAACGTGAGCGTAGTTTTCTTTTTTGTTTGTGCTAAATTCAATCTTATTTTTCGAAATAAATAAACATACATCGATGTAGAAAGGAATCTATGGCAAGTTTTAATCGTATCGTAATTATGGGAAATTTAACCCGCGATCCTGAATACAAACAGCTTTCATCTGGACAAGCGGTGTGCAAACTCGGCTTGGCTTCAAATCGTCAATTTAAAAACAGACAATCAGGTTCTATGGTGCAAGAAGTTTGCTACGTAGATGTTGATGTTTGGGGCGCTCAGGCTGAAAGTTGCCGCCAATACCTTCAAAAAGGAAGAGGGGTATTGATAGAAGGCCGATTAAAATATGATTCTTGGGAAGATCCTGAAGGTAAAACACGCAGCAGGCATTCTATTGTAGCTGACCGAGTAGTATTCCTTAACTCTCAGCAGCCATCAGAATCTGAGGCGGGAGATCAGACCAGCCGTGTTGAAGGCGCTCGCCTTGATATGGCTCCCGAAATGGATCAAGAATTAAGTAAACAAATTAACGCAGTAAAAGCTAGAACGCAGGCAAAAAAAGTAGCAGCTCCAAAACAAGAAGAAGCCCCTTCTGAAGGCGCACCTTTTGTCGATGAGCCACCGTTCCAAGACGATCTTCCATTTTAACATTACGTAAAAAATCATGGGCTTACTCCGAAGTTTTGGAGTAAGCCCATTTTTCTTTCCTTGCGCATTTCTGCCATAAAACTTGTGCCAATACAAATTCTATATTTCTTGACAATCTGTAATATTCTGTGTCAATCTGAGTATGATAAAATAGGCTCAGGTAAGGGGTTTGTATGGCACAATGTAAGAGAAGATTACTGATTCTTATGCTTATCTTTTCTGTGGGGGGTATAGAATCCAAAGCCCAACCCCATTTTGAAACTCTTTTTCCTGATTCTCCGTACAGAAGAGTCTATAGATTTTGTATTGATATGTGGCATACGGTCCGTGACGTTCAAAACAAAGAAATGCATGATGAGCAATGGCGCCAATTTAACTATACGATGATTGATTCTCTAGTGAACCTACATAACCATGTTGGTACGATGCTTGAAAATCAAAAATCATGTTCGCCGGATGACATTGAACATTTAATGGGCGTTTTGCATGTTATGCACGTTGAATATATCAGTGTGCAGCGCAAGAAGTTAAACGATGAAGTAGTCTGTGGAGCCGTACTCTTCAATCGTATAAAAAACAAGCTTGAAAAAGTACTCTCGAGTACCACCATATAACCCAGTCTTATGCAAATTTTGAAGTCAGTGAGCCGTTTTTAATTGCATTGTGGCCTA
>JABCYS010000095.1 GCA_013290085.1 Candidatus Babelota bacterium | reverse complement strand
AGAACGGTCAATATTCATTTGCAGCTGCTGTATCTCATCCATTACAACTCGACGCTTGTCTTCAAATTCCTTTGAAAGGATTAACCGAGCAAAAAGTTGTAGGCCATGCCCAGCAAGATAAATGGCCCAATGCTGTTGAAGATCTATTGGTGAAAGAAAAATCTTCTCAATGTCTTTTAAAAGCGCTTCGCCCAAGGATTGTTTTTGCTCATTTTTTAAACGATTTTTATGCCGCGCTAACGCAAGGGCACTATCAGTTAACTCTTTTGGTATAGTTTTTTCTATTCGAAGCCCTAACTTGTCACCGAGTTTCTGCGCATATTGTTTTGGTATCAACAAAATAAAGCGGTCGGATGGTTGGTAATAATACCAATCCTCACTATTAAAATTAATAAATGATGCTTCAAGACTAAAGTGTATCAATTTGTAAAGAGGATCTTCTTTGCTCGTTATATCTTTTTTCAATTGAGCAGAAGCTTCTTTTGCCTCTTGGATTTTATTGTCCTTATAATCATTAACTGATTGAACTGACAACTTTAAATTTTCAACATAGTTGTCATAGGAAAAACCTAGGTTATTTTCATCTAAAAATTTTTTTAGTTCTACGTACTTCGCATCAAGCTCATTTCGACTTAGGGTTGAAACATCTTTAGCTATCTCTCTGAACGAAAAAAACTTATCAAAAAGTGCTGTTGGTATAAGAACAGGCGATGATTTCTCAAAAAATAATATATACATGTTTCCAAGTACAAAGTGCTTAAATATTTGCAATTGCCCTTCACTTTCATCACAAAGTATAACGAGCCTATTGGTTGAATACGGAATCCCATAGGCAGTACTGCTGCACAATCCAATCAATAAAAAAAATAGAATCATCATTTTTCTTCCTTCTTCTTTTTCATGCTATCAACGCACACAAAAATCCTAAAACTACGCCAGTCACAACATTAAAAAAACGAGTTCTAAAAAAGCAACAAAAATTGCACTGCTTAAAGCACTTTTGGCACAACAAAAAAACAAGAATACCAAATTAGATTTTAGAAAATGGAAGATTTTATCTAGAAGTCGCTTATTACTACTTCTTTAACTTCGTCGTCAAAAAGGCATCGGCCTTGATCAATACATCCCGATCGTTGGGATACGTAACTTGCTGAACAGCATCTTGGAATAAAAGCCATTGATGGCCGATATGTTCATCAGAAATAGTCACAATTTCACTCGATGCCTCACCCACAAAAAAATACACCGTCTTTTTTATGAGCTGGCCATTACGGTCTTTGAAAAAATAGGTAATGAGGTGCTCAAACCCCTCAAGAATGGTCGCCTCTATCCCCGCCTCTTCTTTCAACTCACGCAAAGCACCTTCCTGCTTTGACTCTCCCTTTTCCATTTTTCCTTTGGGATACCCCCAGTACCCACTTGCAGCTTGAAGCAACAAATACTGCCTGCCTGCGGGAGTGGGATGATAGACAATAATGCCAGCAGAAAATTGTAGCTGCATCATGTACCTTACTATTGTTTTAAGAAATGGAGTCGCACGTTAAACAGAGTACGCGTTTTATAGAGTACTAACATAGTGAGTGCCATTAAGGGAACAACCCATAACCAAATGCCAACCGTCATGGTCAACAAATAGGCTAACCAGGCTGGTAAAAAGGCAATAAAAAATAAAATAAAATGATACAAAGCATACAGCGCAGAAAACATAATCAGGATCTGTATGCCGTAGCGCACGAGGAATGCTAAAAAGTTGAGGTGGTATAATCGAAAGTTAAACTTTTTATGCAAAATCAAAACAAAAACAAATGCCTGAAACGCTTGCGATAACGTCATAGCCATCGCCAACCCCGTTGCCTTAAACATCATCACCCACCAGGAACACAACATAATATTCACCAGCGTTGCAAAAATGGTAATCGAAGCAGGAATCCACATCTGCCTGAGTGAATAATAAAGACTTAACAAAATCTTATTGATGGAAAAGAAGAAAAGACCTAGAAGTAGCGCACTTAAAATTAATTTGGCTTCGGCAACCTGCGTTAGGGAGAAATTTTTTGAGTAGAAGAAAGTAAAAAATATTTTTTCTGCAAAGAAACTCATCATGATCGTAATCGGTAAGGTGAGCCAAACAATGAGTTTTGTTGATTCAAGAAGATAAAAACTTAACCGCTTTGGCGCACTCAGACCAACCCGCGAAAAATGGGTGAGGAGCACGGTTGAAAATGACACAACCAGCCCCAGCGGTATGCGTAAAAAACCTTGTGAAATACCAAGAAGCGTTATGGAGCCGGCAGGAAGATATGAAGCAAAATAATTATCCACCAATAAACTTACCTGTACCACACTGCCACTGATCATGGTTGGTATAAACTGCTTTAACACCGAACCAAATTGGGATGCAGTCTTTTTATCAATGCGCGAAAAGGAAAACCCAAGAGAAACGTAAACATACAGATGCAATAAAAACTGCAAAAGCCCGCCAAATAAAACAATGTAACAAAAAAGATCAATGGGAAGTCCGAAGAAGTAGCCTGCCGTTAACCCAGAAATAAACACAACGTTTAAGAGCACGGGGGAAACTGCCGGTACCCAAAAATGATGAACAGCTAGCAAA
>JABCYS010000094.1 GCA_013290085.1 Candidatus Babelota bacterium | reverse complement strand
AATAAAAAACTTTTTGGCGATATTGAATTTTTCTTGATCGGTATAGCTTGATAATTCTATAATTTCCAGCCGATCACGAAGTGCCCATGGGATATCGTTGCCATAATTTGCTGTGGTGATGAAAAATACCTCAGACAGATCAAAGGGGATATCAAGATAATGATCTAAAAAGCGATTATTTTGTTCCCTATCTAATACTTCAAGTAATGCCGCAGCAGGATTTCCGCTCCATTGGTTCTGAGTCCCCAGCTTGTCAATTTCATCGAGCAAGATGACACAGTTTTTAGATTCAGCATTTTTTAAACCTTTTAAAATGTCGCCTGGTTCAGCACCTATGTACGCCCTGTTGTGCCCGCGGATGGCACGCTCCTCATGTACACCGCCCAAACTTATTTTTTCAAACTTTCTGTTCAATCCCTTGGCTATTGATCGAGCGATAGATGTTTTTCCGGTACCAGGAGGACCGACCAGACAGAGTATTTTTGCTTTTGGTTGAGGGGTAATTAAAGACAAGGCTATATGTTCAAGAACTCTATCCTTTACTTCCTTTAACCCATAATGATCTTCTTCCAGAGCTTGTTCTACGGCAGGGAGTGAGTTAGTGGTTTCTGTTTTTTTATCCCAAGGTAGTGAAAAGATAAATTTAAGATATTCAATATGTTTGCCAGCTTCATATGCTCCAACATTCGATGATTTTTCAATAGCCTCTTCTATTTTGGTACGGATCTCTTCAGATATGTCGAGTTCGGCAAGCATCTCTTTGTACGTGCTAGCTTCATCTGTTGAACCATGTAAGTTGTTAAGCTGAATATTGTTGATAAGTAATTCGACGACCTGATTAAGTCCTTCTTGTGTTGCAAGGGTGAGAGCTGTTTCTCCTTGATAATTTTTTGCATTGCAATCAACATCAGGGTGAAATATTAAATAGCGAATTATTGCAAGACGGTTGGCATAGGCAATAGTAAAGGTATGAGGATCAGAGAAAATTTTTTGTTCGTAATGCGAGACAAGAACGTAAAGGCATTTTACCGCGAAAATTAATGCCGTATCTCCGTTGTCTCCAAATGGTGCATTAACATCGGCTCCTTCCTTAATATGACGGCGTACTTCAGAAGTATAACCTTGAGCGATTGCTTCAAATAGTAATGAATTAGGGGTTGCTTCTTCAGTATCTTGACTAGAAGGCGGCGATTCTTGATCAGCATGTACAAGGGAAGGAAGTAGAGTGAGCGCAAGAAGTAGGGGTAAGGTATATGACTTCATAAAAATTATAGATTTCTCGGTAAGAGATTTTTAATATACATGGAGGACCATCATACAAGAGGTGGGGAGATGGAGCAACACCTTTCTTGAGAATATTGGGATTGGTTGCTTGTTTTAACAGGAGCTCCGAGGTATTCTAAATTACACAAAAAATGGTTTAAAAAGGCCAGTGGCCAAAATTGGTCGGGAAGGATCGATTCATGGAATCTAAGTTAGGTAAAATTAACGAACCGAGGGTAAAACCGGTACTAATTGAGGATGAGTTAAAAACCTCGTTCCTTGATTATGCCATGTCTGTGGTGGTGAGCCGTGCCATTCCAGATGTTAGAGACGGACTCAAGCCAGTCCATCGGCGTGTCTTATATGCTATGCACCAACAAAGTTTCTTCTACAATAAACCGTATCATAAGTCGGTACGTGTGGTTGGTGACGTGCTTGGTAAATATCACCCGCATGGCGACCAAGCGGTCTACAACACCATGGTCGGTCTTGTCCAGGAATTTTCTAAACGGTATCCACTTTTAGATGGTCAAGGTAACTGGGGTTCAGTTGACGGGGATAGCGCAGCGGCAATGCGTTATACCGAAGTTCGCATGAAAAGAATCGCCGAAGAAATTTTGGCTGACCTTGATAAAGAGACTGTTAAATTTGTACCAAACTTTGATGAATCTACCGTTGAACCCGTTATCCTACCGAGCAAATTACCAAACCTTTTAGTAAACGGTACCTCAGGTATCGCTGTTGGTATGGCAACCTCAATTCCACCGCACAATCTTGGTGAAGTGATAGACGCTTGTCTGGCACTCCTTGAAAATAAAGATATTTCTGATGACGTTCTTTTTTCTAAAGTTCCCGCACCAGATTTTCCAACCGGCGGTATCATTTGTGGTCGTGGTGGTATTGTAAAGGCGTATCAGACCGGAAGAGGTAACTTGATGCTCCGCGGTGTTGTTGAAATTGAAGAGAGCAAGCAAGGCTCTTCTTTGATCATCACCGAGCTTCCTTACCAAGTAAATAAAGCAGAGCTCACCATAAAAATAGCCGAACTAGTTAAAGAAAAGGTTATTGAAGGCATCACCAATATTCGTGATGAATCAAATAAAAAAGGTATTCGCCTAGTTATCGATGTGAAGCGTACTGAATCGCCGCATCTTATTTTGAATCAGTTATATAAATTTACCGATCTTGAAAGTTCTGTATCTATATTAATGTTGGCGCTTTTAGATAATCGTCCCATGATTTTTACCTTGCGCGAAATGTTGCAAGAATTTTTGGTGCATCGCGAAGAGGTTGTCTACAAACGTAGTATCTTTGATTTAGCAAAGGCCAAACATCGTGAACATATTCTCCAAGGGTTGCTCATAGCGCTTGGTGACATTGATGAAGTAGTGAGCCTTATTAAGAAATCTAAAGCAGCCGAAGAAGCTATGCTGCAGTTGAATAAGCGCTTCTTACTCAGTGATGAGCAAAGCAAAGCAATTTTGGAAATGCGCTTGCAACGCTTGACTGGTCTTGAGCAAGATAAAATTAGAAATGAAATGGAGGAGTTGAAGAAAGCAATCGCGCATCTTCTCTCTATCATCGAAGACCGAGCAAACAGAGAAAAAGAAATAATCAAAGAATTACTGTACATCAAAGAGCAATACAATGATCCTCGCCGTACCCGCATAGAAGGTGCGGTAGATATTCTGACCGAAGTTGATCTCATACCGGATGAAGAAGTTGTGGTGACCTTAACTCATAAAGGCTATGTA
>JABCYS010000093.1 GCA_013290085.1 Candidatus Babelota bacterium | reverse complement strand
CAATCGGCGAGCCAGTTACAATTTCCTACCGTAAAAGTATTTCTTTTTTTGTCGTCACTATAATAGGTTCTTGAAACATAAACTTGATTTTGAGTCGGATCTTTTTTCACCACATACCATGGTCCGCCTGCTAACCCAGACCCTTGCCTTTGGCCAAGCGTAAAGTAGTAAAACCCTGGATGTGTACCGAGTTTCTTTCCTGTTTCAAACTCAATCATGTCTCCAGGCTTATGGCCTAGATGGTGTTTAATAAAATCACTAAATTTAATTTTTCCCAAAAAGCATATCCCTTGGCTGTCCTTGCGATCTTTGTTTGGTAAATTGTAGGCCTGCGCCAGGGTGCGAACTTCATTCTTGGTAAGGTGTCCGATGGGGAAAAGAGCTTTTTTAAGCTGGTTCTGCGTCATGTAGGCAAGAAAGTATGTTTGATCTTTAATGGTGTCGGGAGCACGGTTCAATAGAGCAACGTCGCCGGCATGGGTAATTTGTGCATAATGACCGGTAGCTACAAAATCAAACTCTTCTCCCAGATGATCAAAAAAGGCGCCAAACTTTATGTGTTTATTACACAGCACATCCGGGTTGGGCGTTCTGCCCGCCTTTACTTCCTCAATCACGTAGGAAACAACACGTTGCCAATACTCTTTTTGCAGGCTTATAACTTTGAGCGGAACTCCTGCCTGATCACACACGGCGCGGACATAAGAAAGATCTTCTTCCCACGGACAATCACCCAAGGCGGCAAGCTCATCTTCAAGCCAAATTTTAAGGTAAAAGGCGGTAACGGTATGCCCCTGATCTTTTAACAGACGCAAGGCCACCGAACTATCAACGCCACCGGAAACTAAAACTGCTATATTCATAAAACTCTCAGAAATGGTACTATTGGGCTTGTAGTATATCAGAATTACCTTTTTATCCGAATAAGAAATGTATTCTATTTGGGCTATTTCTTATCGATTGGGATAAACATAGTTGCAAGTTGGCTATATTGGTGATAAGGTAAGAGAGAATAAAAATTCAAGTCCGGGAAAAATGACCTCGCTTCAGATTAAGATTGATACTCCTTTTCAGATCCGAAGTCTTCGCCCGGACTTGGCTTTTTTATGCAACTTCATAAAAAATCGCTACACTGAAATTCGATAATTAATCGCGTTCTCAATGTAGGAAAATCCATGAATCTTATTGAAAGTATCGGGCAGTCGTTTCACTCGTTCATGCAAGAACAATTTAACCCGGCACCAGAAATAAAAAGAGCAATCACTTTTAGTCTCAACCTTGATGAACAAAAAAAAGGCTTCGGTGACATCAATTCAAACGCTGCTCTTGTTCTGGCAAAAGAACTCAAACAAAAACCTGTCGATGTAGCAAACATCATAAAAAAAGCTTTTTCTCATAAAGATATCCGGGCTGTCGAAATAGCAGGCCCAGGATTTCTAAACTTTTTTCTCACGCTCGATGCTTATAAAAAAATTGCCCACGAGCTGTATCAAGGGAAGGATGATTTTTTCAAACCAAGCACCCTAGAACATAAAAATTATTCACTCGAATTTGTCAGCGCTAATCCAACAGGACCATTACATTTTGGGCATGGTCGTGGTGGCATTATCGGTGATGTGCTTGGCAAAGTTCTCAGCTTTTTGGGCAACAAGGTTACCAAAGAGTTTTATATAAATGACGCTGGGGCACAGATTCAAAAGTTGGGACGTTCTTTAAAAATTCGTTGCCAGCAACTTTTAGGAGAAAGCGTAGAATTACCGGAAGAAGCCTATCACGGCGAATATCTTGTTGAACTGGCAAAAGAATGTATAAAAACACACGGCAAAGAGGTAGTACAAAAACCAGATGAGTTTTTTGCTGCTTACGGCAAAGAGATTTTACTTGAAAAAATTAAAGAGACACTTGCTCTTTACGGTATACATTTTGATGTTTGGTTTTCAGAAAAAACGTTACACGACAGCGGCTCAATCGACCGAGAAATCAAAAAGCTCGGCACCTCCGGCAATACGTATGAAAAAGATGGGGCTCTGTGGTTCAAATCAACTGACTATGGCGATGACAAGGACCGGGTATTGCGCAAGAAGGATGGTGAGCTCACCTACGTTGCCGCCGACATTGCTTACCTTAACAATAAACTTGGTCGTGGCTTTGATCATCTCATTATGATTTTAGGGCAAGACCATCACAGTTATGTTTCACGACTCAAAGGGATATTGCAGGCCATGGGTTACAACCCTGCCATGCTTGACGTTATTCTGTACCAACTCGTTACCCTCAAAGAAGGTGGCGCGGCGGTACGTATGTCAAAACGAGCGGGCAAGATTGTTAATTTGCGAGACATTATCGAGACGGTTGGTCCTGATGTTGCGCGGTTCTTTTATTTAAACAGAAAAGCTGATGCACATCTGGAATTTGATATTGAGCTTGCCCTCAAGAAAACTGAGGAGAACCCTGTTTATTACGTACAGTATGCCTATGTCCGGACCTGCAGCATTTTAGAAAAGGCCAAGGAGATCCCGGAGTTGGCACGGCTGGAAGAAAAAGATTTGGACGGGATCACGGAAGCAGAAGCTTCTCTTATCAAGAAGATCATCTCGCTCAAAGAACTTTTGCATGGCATAGGGCATCATTACCAAACCCACCTTCTGACCTATTACATATTAGAATTAGCTCATGTATTTCATAAATATTACAATGACCACCGGGTCATCGATACGACCAATATCTCACAAAGTAAAGCCCGCTTGCTCATGATAAAGCAGCTTCAGCAAACCTTTGCTTTGGCGCTTACCCTGTTGGGCATCAGTAGGCCGGAGAAGATGTAACAGGGAGCTTTCTTGAGAAAAGCCCTGTTTCTGGCAGACTAGGTCGAAACTTTATTTTCCCTTTGTTTTTAAGGATTATCCAAGGATACTCATGACAAAAATCAGCTTAGAACTTATTCAGCAATTACGTACAAGAACCGGCGTCGGCATGATGGACTGTCGCAAGGCGCTTGAAGAAACCAATGGTGACATG
>JABCYS010000092.1 GCA_013290085.1 Candidatus Babelota bacterium | reverse complement strand
CGATGCCTATAAATTTGTAAACGGCATTCTTGATGAACTTCTTAAGCGTCTTGATGCTCAGCGCCTGAAAAGTCCGAGTTCTGGAGAGTAGAAAGCTGGGTCGATAACACGCGCTCCAGTTTCAGCCCCATCAAAATCTCTGCATTTTTTCTAAACTGTTCCACATCACCCGTCACATGATAGGTAATTACCTGAGTCATAGGCACAACAGGACAAAAGTTCACCAACGCTGATGCTGTTTTGATAGGTGCGCTGATTAATGCAACCTTTCCTTCCAAAAACTTATCTATCTCATCAAGAATTAATTCATAATGCGTGCAGCCGATAATGACGGTGTCACAGCCTGCTTGTTGCAATGGCGTGAGATATTCCCGACACGCATCATACAATTCATCTTTATTGCGCAACCCGCCTTCAATTAATGGTACAAACCGTGGACATGCCTGCATGACAACACGTGCTGCAGGAAGATGCTCAACAATTTTTGTTTTATGAACTTTGCTGGCAATAGTCGCCGGTGTTCCAATAACGCCAATCACCTTGTTCTTGGTGGTACTACATGCTGCCTGTACAACAGGATCAACAACACCAATAATCAGAACGTTTGGAAATTTTTTTTGCACGTGCTCGAGTGCTAAGGCAGATGCGGTATGACAGGCGATAACAATGGCATCTACATTGTGGCTGATGAGGAAAGCGACAACGCGTGTGGTGAAGGTGATGATTTGCTCCGCGGTCTTCTCACCGTAAGGGAGGTTGGCAGTGTCAGCAACATAAACAAATTCCTGGATAGGAAGATTTTTAAGTTCGCGCAGCACCGTCAGGCCACCGACGCCCGAATCAAAAACACCAACTTTGCGAATAATTTTTTTCATGATTTTTTTTCTTTTTCTTTTCGAAAGCCCATATCCAAAGTAAAAAGATCCCGTTCCAGAGCAACTAAGGTTTCTTGATCCTGATCTGTTGCACACAAAGGTTCAGCTTCCTTTACAAAGTGAACAATGCCGGGATTTTTTAAAAAATCAGCCTGTTCTGCCACTGTGCTGAGAAAAAAAGGTAGATGATGAGCAATCAGAGGATCGTGAATGCTGCTATGCGTTGGCGCATGACCATCAATAGTCACCCGAAGATTAATAATGCGATCATGAGGCTGAAATGTGCGCTGAAAAACACCAAAAGCTGTTTGCACTTTGTCTGCTAGTGAAAAAAAATTAAAAAAATAATTTATTACGTCCATCTGGGGAACATACTCATCTTGCAACACTGGTGTTGCAAGTGCGTAGAAAAAGGTAATTTTCTTACCCGTGTTGCACTGCGCTAACAACTGACTTGCAAGAATGCCAACATTAGATCCATGACTGTGGGTAACAAGATGTACCCGGTCATATTGCTCGATAACGTGAGCAAGTTTCTTAGCAGCCTTAATGCGGGCGTTATGACTGTTTTCCCCCGACCAGGGAAAGGTTACAACTTCAGCGCCTATTTTCGCAGCGCTTTCTTTGAGTGATTCAAAAAAAGTTCCACCAGGCAGATGCCAGGTTGATTGTGCAGACCACGTGCCCGGCACAATAATAAAAATTTCTTGCGGAGTAACGGTGGTGGCAGCAAGGGAACTGCCCAAAAGAAATGTTGCAAGGATGGAGGTTGCAACGAGGTGCAACGAGAAAAAAATATTTTTAAAAAACATATGACCTCATCCTATTACGTGGATTTTTTTTGCGCATACCACATTCTTAAAAAGTGTACCACGGTGCAGGATCAGCTTCCAAGAGGTGGTTGTTTTGAGGGGCCGATACATTTATCACAGAGGCTCGTTGGACATATACCTTCAGAAGTCCAGCTTTTTCTAGGGCCTGGATGGCATACGGAGAATCTTCTAGAATGCAGCACACAATAGATTTCTGTTGCATAAATAATGCGTGGGCCATAAGAAGTTTGGCTATGAACCTATGAGGATTTTCATCATAATCTTGATAGTCGCAATTTATGTTGTCCGACAAGTAGCGACCTACTTGAATATAAACTTCGAGTGGCGAAATTTTCTGTTCTCCCAAAAGTTGTCCCAAGCTACTAAGATCCGCATCTAAAATGCCAAACCGTTTCTGTAATCTGCCATCTAAAACTTCTGCAGATGGTAAAACAAACTTTCTTGAAACCGCTAGGTAATCTAAAGGGGCAGGGACTTGAGAATCATAGACCTTTGTGGGATTTGCGCTGTTTAAGGTGCAGAACGTGATGAAAGTAAAAAATAATTTTCTGTGCATAAAAATCCTAGAAGGGCGGTAACAGCTGCAACAAAAAAGGGGAGCCAAATCGGCTCCCCTTTTAATTCTGGTTTTTAGAGCGAAGGAAAGAAGAACTTTACTTCAGCCGCAGCTGTTGCCGGTGAATCAGAACCATGCACAGCATTGTTGCCAATGTTGGCACCAAAAAGCTTACGTATAGTTCCTGCACCTGCTTTTTCTGGGTTGGTATCGCCCATGAGTTTTCTCCAATCCTCAATAGCATTCTCTTTTTCAAGAGCCATGACTACTACTGGACCAGAGGACATGAACGCTACAAGCTCACCAAAAAAAGGACGACTCTTATGCACGGCATAAAAATCTTCAGCCTGCTTTCTGCTCAACGTTGTTTTTTTCTGTTCAAGAACCTTAAAACCTTTTTGCTTAATAAGATTAATAATCTTATCGGCATTACCGGCTGCGACACCATCAGGCTTTATGATAGCTAATGTTTTTTCTACCATTATTTGCCTTTTGAATCTTTTGAATCGTCGTTGCCAAGATGTTTTTCAATTTCAAGTTGAAGCTGAGACTTAGGCTTTGCTTGAGGTTCAGGACGCTTTTCTGTCTTGCGAGCATCTTTGCGTGCCAGACGTTCTCTTTCTTCAGCACTTTCTTCACGAAGACTTAAGCCAAGCTTGCGTTCTTCTTTGTTAGCGTTGATAACACGGAAGGTGCGTTTTTCGCCAACCTTAAGAATATCTTCAACCTTGTTAACTTCATGATCAGCAAGTTCTGAGATATGAACAAGACCTTCGATGCCAGAAGGTAGTTTTACAAAAGCACCAAAGTTGGTGATTTTTGATACGATTCCTTCAATCATCTTACCGCGTGGATATTCTTGTTCGATAGTAACCCAAGGATCTTCGCTTATTTGCTTAATACCGAGAGAAACTTTCTTGTTAGCTTCATCGATACCCAAAATGACCGCTTCGATCTCTTGACCCTT
>JABCYS010000091.1 GCA_013290085.1 Candidatus Babelota bacterium | reverse complement strand
TAAATCTATCTCAAGTATACGAGGATTAGTTTGAGGGTTGGTCAGCCACGCAACCATTTCTTGTTGATTAGCTTCACCTTCGTGATGAAAGCAACCAATAGTCATTTCAAGGGCCACTTGTAAATAAGCGGCTGTTATTTCAGAAGCTCTAGGATTGGTTTGGGGGTTAAGTAACCATGCTGCCATTTTTTTATGTCCAGTAAGTGCTGCTGCGGAAAAAGATGCACCTATCTTTTCAATCTCATGAGCACGTGCATTAGTTTGAGGATTAAGCAACCACGCAGTTGCTTCTACATGACCACCACGAGTAGCCTCAGTAAAAGCGCCCTCTAAATCAGCAGTAACTATCTCCTGAGCACGAGGGTGTTTGAGCAAGAAAGCTGCAACATCGATACGATTTAATGCTGTTGCCATACACAGTAAGTTTCCAACAATTTTTTTATTTTTTGTATCGAGTAACGCAGCTCCTATAATATCAGGATAGAAGACTTTGTTATTGCTTTTAGCAAGTTTTTCGACTTCTGGAAATTTACTTTCTTGAAGAGCCTTTACTAACAAAATTTGTTCTTCGAGCGGTGAGGATATTTTTTCAGGCTGATTTTGTAGCTCTGAAAGGGCAAGGTTTTTTTCCTCAGCCATTAATCTTTTTTGATCTTCTCGTGTTAATTCTGGCTGATTATAGAGTTGTTCAACCTTACTTGCGGCTGGACGTTTAAATTTTCGCAAAGTGTCGATTACTTCTTTTGGTTTTTGTGCTAATTCAGACAAAAATTGTGCTCGAGGATTTGGGTAAGTTAAAAGCCTTTCTGTTTCTTGTGTTGCTTTCTCTTCCGTGTAGCCCAAGAGCTGGGTCATATGTGCCATTAACTCCCAATGAACTTCTTTAAGTGCCTGTTGATGAGCTAATTTTTTTTGTAACACTCCCTCAAGTTTCGGATTGTTTTGCATGCCAAAGCAAAAGGTAGTTGAGAATAGAGTTGCAACTACTAGTTTTTTGGTGACGTTTAAATGTTTGTTCATGATGTTATCCTTTTTTACCTATGTATATTTTATGGGAGCTTTGCCCTTGCCTGAGAAAATCTCCTTTATTTTCCCCAAAAAAGTGGAAGGTTGATTATTGCGTTTGATGTATGCCTCATAACTGTCTTTTGGATCGACTAAAAGATTTTGCCACTCTCTTTCAAGATGAAGTTGGGGAGTTTTTTCTAAAATCTGAAAAGGATTGAGGTCAGCGATGTTTATTCCTACCTCTCCATGTTTTATCACTTCTATAAATCCATGTTGTAATAATTCACTCGCTATATTTTTTGTATGTAGTGCTCCTGCGTATACTATTGCTTGATCTTGAGATGCAAAAATAGTGTTAAGCACTTTTATATCCATCATCTTTATAAAAAAATCATCACCTACAAACTTCATAATTTGAGATTTGTTAAGTTGTGCTCCAATCTCTAATAGAGATAATTCTTCATGTCCTTCAAAACATTCAGACCAAACACTTTCCCATGATTTTTGTACTTCATTGATTTGATAAGTTTTTAATGTAACAGGATTATGAGAGGTTTCTGCCTCTAATTCTTGTAAGGCTTTTCCCACAGCTATTTTAAGATCTCTGACTTTGTAGCGATTTAAAGATTCAGGAACGGACATTAAACTTTTAAAGGAATGGTGAGCAAGCATAGCTGCGCCTACTGCCAGGGCAAATTCAAAGGGGCGATTGTCTGCGTTTATAAGTTCTGTAAGGGCTCCTTCTTTTTCTTGTAAGTGACTTTGTATTTCTCGATAAGCTTTCCTTAAAAAATAATTTTCATCATTTTCTTCAAGTGTACTTTTATTATATTCCCAGAGAATCTTTGTCTTCTTATCTTGGCTTTTCATACTAAGATTCTTAAATACTTCTAATAAGATGGTCTCTGATTTTATTATTTCTGGCCTTGGGTCTTCTGATACTATCATATCAGGGTCCATCTTCTTTTTTCCTTCTGATTCTGTTAGTTCAGGTTTTGCGATAGGGACATGACAATCACCAATTAAATCAACGCATTTGCCATCGCTTGGTCTATAAAGACGCGCATAGGAGCACGGAAAGGCAGTCATCTGATTAATGAATAATGAGGTAAGGAAAAACAGAAATGCTTGAGATAGTCTTTTAAAAATCATGATAACCTCCATTACAAAATCTATTCTTAAAAAATCCGTTAGACTTTTGCCCTTGTTATTCAGCATCTATTTTAAAAGCTGTTTTTTGAAGAATCTTTAAAAGATTTGCGAACACAATTTTTTCTACCCAAGAATCAGATGTAGGTAAGGATTCCAACCCAGAGTTCTTCAATACACGCTGAGCATGTTCATTGTACATTCTTTCCTTGTAGCGCAAAATGTGAGGCTTAGCTAATGCTATGGCCCCTGCAGCAACTCCGCAGGCCGTTAGAAACGGATCGTCATATCCACTTGCACCCACACACATTCCAAGCACTGGTAGTAGGTCTGTTATACTATAATTAAGGTCTGCCGACGTATACGTATAAAAAGAAGGATCTTTAGTTTGTTTTTCAGACTGAGTTGTTAATTCATCAGACTGATGTGCTGATGCAGTTGATAAATGTTGCACAGGCATTTGTTGGTATGGATAGAGCTGTGACGAGCTTATCCCTCTTGCGCCGTGTAAATTTACTCCACGCAAAAGAGAGGCGCCTTTAGATGCGTTCCTAAGGGCTGCATTCATCCCATACAATGGTGATAAGATAGCTGAGAATAGTGCGAAGAGTATTAATTTGTTCGTAATATTTAAATGCTTATTCATGATGTTATTCCCTATAAAAAAGCCGCTAATCTAAGCAGCTGAGTTTTCCTTATTTTTCTTTAGCAGCACATCAACCAGAAGATCTGTGGCATTATCTTGGTTATTTTGTGCAGCATAATGCAAAGGTGTAAGACCGTCTGGAGAAGTAGCATTAGTATCTGCATCTCTATCAATCAGAGCTGACATACCACCTGTACGGCCACTCCAAGCAGCCACATGCAATGGAGTACAACCCCAATCATCAGTAGATTTAGCCTGAATATTTGCACGATGAGCAAGCAGAAATTGTATAGCGCCTTCATGCCCATTCTGGGCAGCATGATGCAATAGAGTCCAACCCAAGTTACCCATCGCCTCAATATTTGCTCCTTTTTCAAGCAGAAGCTCTATAATAGATGTGTGACCAAAGTGGGCAGCAAGGTGTAGGGCATTCAAGCCTTGAGAAGAAATATCCTCAATATTTGCTTCTCTTTGAA
>JABCYS010000090.1 GCA_013290085.1 Candidatus Babelota bacterium | reverse complement strand
GACGAGCCACGGGTGTATCAAAATACTCTTTTAGATCTTTTCCGTTGATAGTGACCTTGCCGGCCCCACCACGGTAAGCCCATACACGAGCAACCGAGCTTTTACGACGGCCTACGCCATGTCCTGCTGGTGCTTGAGAAACTTTTGCTACTTTTTCGGTAGGCGCCTTTACGGGCTTTGCCGCTGCTGTTGTTGTTGTCTTAGGAGCCTTGGCTGATGTTCTTGCCATATGTTAAAAAACCTCGACTGATTAAAAAACTAAACTATGAGTAAACTTAGACTACTGCACGGGCATTTTTTGTCCACACCAACTATCATGGAGCCGATGATCGGATTTGAACCGACGACCTACTGATTACGAATCAGTTGCTCTACCACTGAGCTACATCGGCATCGATTATTGGGCATGTTAAATAGGGGATTAAGTTTAACCTTCTAACGCTTCTTGGCAAGCCAAACAACGTGTCGCGTTAGGGTAAACAGTCAGGCGCTTTTCGGATATAGGCTGACCACAGTCAACACAGGTACCGTATTCACCCGTATCTATCTTTTCAAGGGCATTGAGGATCCTTGTATACTCTTCAAGCTCCTTATCTTGCAGAGAACTCCTCAGGGCTTCCATGGTCGAAACCAGTGCTTGATCACCAGCATCCTGAACCTGGTCATCAGAGAATTTTTCTGTGTGTAAAGCTATGATCTCTTCTTCAAGCTGACGTTTACGCGCTGAAAGTTTTTCTTTAATTGAGTGAAGATCCCGATGCCCCATTTTTGCTCCAGCCACTACTTATTCCTTTTCTTCTTAAAAAAACACTGTAATAAAGCTACAGATTCGGCCTCGTGAATGCCCGCCACTATTTCTAGGGGTAAAGGCTTGTCATTGTATAACGAAACTAAACGGCCATTGTCAAGATGATACCCAAAAAGAGGGGAGGTTGCCCCAAAAACGATTCCCTTCATTCTGCTTAAAAGAAGGGCATTAAAGCACATGTGGCAAGGTTCTAGGGTCACATAGAGCCAGCAATCTTCCAGGCGCCAATCCCCCCGGGCTTCTCCTGCCTGGGCAAGCACCAACATTTCGGCATGGGCAGCCTGAGAGTTCCGTTGCTCCACCTTATTATAGTCTCGGGCAATCACGGTACCCTGGCCATCAACTACGATAGCCCCAATGGGTACCTCATCTTCCTCAAAAGCTTTTTGAGCTTGTTCGAGAGCTTGTTGCATAAAAAGGCCATGCCGTGCTGAAAAATCCATATAAAGAAACTCGTTGTCTTGCACAATAATCTCTACGCGTGGTATAGATCATCCGTGCTCTGTTTATAATTGGAAAAAAACTAATTCTGCAGTAGACTATTTTAACATGAAACGCGCTCATTAAAAACCCCTTAGTCTGCGTAGAAAATTGATAATTTCAGGAGATTCCCTATGTCCAACGACGCACCAAATAAAAATGATAAAAAAAGTACCTATGGTGCCGCCTCCATACGAGTTATGGAAGGTCTTGAGGCTGTCCGTAAACGCCCTGCCATGTACATCGGCACTACCGGACCACAGGGGCTCCATCACCTGGTCTATGAAGTCGTAGACAACTCAGTTGACGAAGCGCTCGGTGGGTATTGCGATACTATACAGGTTATCCTTCATAAAGACGGTTCTTGCTCGGTTGAAGATAATGGTCGTGGTATTCCAACCGATATCCATCCGACCGAAAAAGTTTCTGCTGCGGAGGTTGTTCTTACCAAGCTTCATGCTGGTGGTAAGTTTGATAAAGAATCCTACCGTTATTCAGGCGGTCTTCACGGGGTTGGGGTCTCAGTCGTTAACGCCCTTTCAACACTCCTTGAACTTAAGATTTTCAAAGATGGAAAAATATATGCCATGTCGTTTGAGCGTGGTAAGCCACTTGGTCCGCTCATAGTAGTTGGGGACACAACCAAGCGTGGTACCTATGTTCGCTTTACCCCTGATCCTGAAATTTTCAAAGAAACAACCGTTCTTAGTTTCGACACTTTATCAGCACGCCTACGTCAACTTGCCTTTTTGAACAAAGGGTTACGCATCAGCATCACTGATGAAATCAACAATAAACTCAATGAATTTTATTTTGAGGGCGGGATTGTTTCCTTTGTTGAAAGCATTAACTCAAAAAAGGTCCCGGTTTTCCCCAACATTATTTATTTTGAAAAAAGTGATGACCAATATGTTCTTGAACTTGCCATGCAATACAATGACGGGTTTGGTGAACAACTGTATTCGTTTGTAAACAGTATTAACACGGTTGATGGCGGAACACACGTTGCTGGTTTTAAATCTGCGCTTACCAAAGTGTGTAATAAGCGTGCGCTGGAATTAGGCGTTTTAAAAAAGGATGAAGAAGGCTTTTCGAGTGAAGACGTTCGCGAAGGTCTTGTTGCCGTTATAAATTTCAAAATGCCTGAAGCTCAGTTTGAAGGACAAACCAAGAGTAAGCTTGGCAGCAATGAAGTTAAAGGTGTTATTGATTCATGGACCTTTGCTTTTCTTGATACGTATTTTGAGGAAAACCCTGCCGTTGCTAAAAAGATTCTTCAAAAATCTGAGCTTGCTAAGCGAGCACGTGAAGCGGCTAAAAAGGCACGAGAACTTACCCGAAGAAAAACAGCTCTTGATTCACTCATTTTACCGGGGAAATTAGCAGACTGTTCAAGTGACAAGGCAGAAGAAACAGAATTATTCATCGTAGAAGGTGACTCTGCAGGTGGTTCTGCAAAACAAGCACGCGAACGAAACACCCAAGCTATCTTGCCTCTTCGTGGTAAGATTCTTAACGTTGAAAAAGCGCGTCTTGATAAAATTCTTTCCAATGAAGAAATTAAGGCATTGATTTCTGCTATCGGTTGTAGCATTGGTGATACTTTTGATATTACCAAGGCACGCTATCACAAAATTATTTTAATGACCGATGCTGACGTTGACGGTGCTCACATACGTACCTTATTGCTCACCTTCTTTTTCCGCTACATGAAGGAACTTATTGATAAAGGGTTCCTGTATATTGCTCAGCCACCTTTATACAAAGCAAAAATTGGCAAAAAGGAGCAGTATCTAAAAGATGAACGTGCGTTTACCAAGTTCCTGTTTGATTGGGCACAAGAACAACTTGCTCTTGCTATCAATGAAAAAGAATTAACTCCTGATGAATGGACAAAGACACTCCATACTCTTACTGTCTATTATGATGCGGTAGAACAAGCAAGTATGCTTTTTAATATTGCTGAAGAGCATTGTCATCGCTTAATTAAATTCTTACGTGCTCATCCGT
>JABCYS010000089.1 GCA_013290085.1 Candidatus Babelota bacterium | reverse complement strand
ATAATAATAATCTGGATAATATTAATCTGGGGATATACGGAGTTCCCCATTAAGGTCTTTTCCTTTCCTTATTTTTCTCCCTGCTCCCGTCTTACACCAGACACCCGATCCGCCGTACCCGTATCCTTACTCTTATTACTCGTTCCTCATCCTTGCATCTCCTTTCTTCTCTCTCTTTTTCCCTCTCTTCTTATTCCTTCGTAGCTAAACAACGTAGTCGAGACCCGAAGCCTCCGGCAGGCCTACCCACGGGAAAAGGCTGAGGGGGGAGACGGAGTGCGCCGCCTCCCTTTCCAAAAGTTGCGCGCCCGCCATAAAGATCTTTAAATGGAACCTGTCAAAAACAAGGGAGAGGCCGAAACACCAAAAAAACATTATTACAAAACAAAATCCCAGCAATAGTTGAGCGACATGATGTAGATTTTCTGCGAAAACAAATTGACATTATCTCCAATTTAACTTAAACATATATGCAAAATATTTCACAAAAACAATGTATTCGAAGAAGGGACAAAACAATGGCCAAAATCATAGGCATCGACCTAGGTACTACAAACTCAGTAGTAGCATTCATGGAAGGCGGCTCGCCTAAAGTGATTCCAAATAAAGAAGGAAGTGATACAACACCATCGGTAGTTGCATTCACCAAGGATGGACAACGACTCGTCGGCGTGCTTGCAAAAAGACAAGCCGTCACCAATCCTGAAAACACAATTTTCTCTGCAAAGAGATTCATTGGTAGAAAATATGATGAATCTCTAGAAGATATCGGCCACATGCCCTACAAGGTTGTGCGCAGAAGCAATGGCGATGTAGGAATAGTCGCACAAGGCAAAGAATACACCCCTCAAGAAATTTCAGCAGCCGTACTCAGCCAGCTCAAAAAAGTTGCAGAAGATTTCTTGGGCGAACCAATCAAAGAAGCAGTTATCACCGTACCTGCATATTTCAATGACTCACAACGCCAAGCAACCAAAGATGCAGGACAAATCGCCGGCCTAGAGGTAAAGCGAATTATCAACGAACCAACCGCAGCAGCCCTTGCTTACGGCATGGACAAGAAAAAAAGCGGGACTATCGCAGTATTCGATTTCGGTGGCGGAACTTTTGATATCTCAGTGCTGGAAATCAGTGACGGTGTGATTGAAGTGAAGTCAACAAATGGTGATACCCACCTGGGTGGTGACGACATCGACAACAGAATTATAAAATATCTCGTCGATGAGTTTAAAAAAGAACAAGGCATCGATCTGCACAAAGATAAGATGGCGCTGCAACGCCTCAAGGAAGCTGCTGAAAAAGCAAAGATAGAGCTTTCAACACTCCAGGAAACAGAAATTAATTTGCCATACGTCACAGCAGATGCATCAGGCCCTAAACATTTGAACATGAAAATCTCGCGCGCCAAGCTTGAGTCCATCTGCTCCGACATTTTTGATCGTTTACTCAAGCCATGCAAAAATGCACTGGAAGATGCAAAGCTCAATCCAAGCCAAATAGATGAAGTAATTTTGGTCGGGGGTTCAACACGCATGCCAAAAGTACAAGAATTAGTAAAAAAATTCTTTGGCAAAGAGCCAAATAGATCAGTAAATCCTGATGAAGTGGTTGCTCTAGGCGCCGCGGTACAAGGCGGCGTTCTTACCGGACACGTCAAGGATGTTTTACTTCTCGATGTCACTCCTCTTTCTCTTGGTATTGAAACACAAGGTGGTATTGCGACAAAACTTATTGAACGCAACACAACCATTCCAACAAAACGTTCTCAAGTTTTCTCCACAGCAGAAGACAGTCAAACAGCTGTTGATATTCGTGTGGTACAAGGTGAACGTGAATTTGCAAAAGACAATAAACTTCTTGGTCAGTTCAGACTGGAAGGTATAACACCTGCACCTCGTGGCGTACCTCAAATTGAAGTAACATTCGATATTGATGCAAATGGTATCGTCAACGTCTCTGCAAAAGATAAAGCTACGGGCAAGGAACAAAAAATCACAATCACCAGCAGCAGCGGTCTTTCAAAAGATGAAATAGAGCGCATGGTTCAAGAAGGTCGTTCGCACGAAGAAGAAGACCGCAAAGCTCGAGAGCGCGTAGAAAAAAGAAATAAGCTTGATAGCTTAATCTCTGAAGTTGAAAAAACGTTACGCGAACATAAAGACAAAATAAATGAGGCTGATGCTAAAACTCTTCAAGAAGCAGTTGAAAAAGCAAAAGTCGCACTCAAGACGCATGCAGAAAACAGCGAAGAGTTACAGAAAGCAACTGATGAGCTTGCACAAGCTTCGTACAAGGTTGCTGAACAACTCGCTAAACAAGGTCAATCAGACTCTTCTAGTCAAGGTGAACCCAACAAGGGCGATCAAGGGCCAGTCGATGCTGACATAAGCTAAAAAAGTACTCAGCATAAAAAACTAAAGGGCTCCACTTTGGGGCCCTTTTTTCATTTCTCTCAAAACTCTTGATTTCTCGATACCAAGAAAAATAGACTGTCTTATGCTGGTATAAAAATCTTTCTTAAAAAGGAGAATCAATGATTCAAAAAAGAAATGTTTTTCTAGGTCTTATTGGCATCATGTTGATACCTAATGGACTTTACGGGCTTTTCGAAGGCGCGATCGCCGTAGCCGACCCGAACGTACGCACTGCCCGCTCTAACCTCACCGCTAAAATAAATGATGCTAACGCGCTTAAAAAAAAATACGGCAGCTTTGTAAGTCAAAGCTTTATGACGGAATTAAATAACGGTATTGCTGTGGCAACACCATATCAAGCAGGTCTTAGCGTAAACAACATAAATAACCAAAGCCAGACGCTGCAAAACCAAATCAATGACTTCGTACGCAATGCGCTCACGGCATTCATCCCTGCGGCTCAAAAAACTATTAATGATTTTCAAAAAGATACAGTGATAGTTACTTTAACAGCACAAACAACTAACGTACAAAATGCCCTTAAGACGCTACAAACTGCCATTACTGCCGCGCAAACAGCACAAGCAAACCCTACTGCAGATCAGAGAGGACCCTTAGATCAACTTTACTCAGCCAACGGCAGCCTTCTTGGAGAGTTGCAAAAAGCAGTATCAGGTTTGCTCAATGCCCTCATCGGTACAGCTGGCAATACTGCAAAGGCAGCAGCAAACAATGCGCCCCCAAAAGATGCCTTTAAACTTCTACAAGATGCCCTTACTGCCGCAAACGCTGTGAAGAGCCTACAGTTGAATTATCCGAATTATCTGAAGCAAAAAAATGCTCTAGAGCAACTTACCATAGCCAACGAGAACTTCGTACCCACTGCGCTCAATGCATTCATCACTACGGCCCAGACAACTATTAATAATTTTC
>JABCYS010000088.1 GCA_013290085.1 Candidatus Babelota bacterium | reverse complement strand
TAATTGTTCACACATTTCCCTGATTGCACACTCTTTTTCATCACTATCAGCATCATTGAAAATTATAAATTTATAATCATCTTTTAAAAACTTTTTAAAGGTTTTGTATTGCAGTTCGATGAAATCTGGTCGGTTGTATGCGGTGGTAAAAATTAAAACTTGAGCTGAGCTGTTCGGCGCTACAAAAATGTTAATAAAAAGAAAGATAAAGGACGCAGAGATCAGTAATTTTCTCTTCTCCGGATATTGTAGCCTTGCTCCTAAAGCCATTAAATTCCTAGAGTTCTCCTGCGTACGACAACCTTGCTGTGAATTTCCATTTTAAAAGTTCGTTGATCCAGTAAGGTATATATAATTTTTCATAACGATAGCTCGTTTCTTTTGCCTGAAACTCTTTATATTTTTGTTCTAAAAATTCTTCCGTGATTTCCTGCCAGTCATGAATGATAAGAACTGGTAAGTCCTTAAAAAGGACATCAAGGGCAGAGCTTCGAACAATAGGAATACTACCCATGAAGAGCGCTTCCCAAGTTCTAAAACAATCAATTCCTTCTCCTGGAGGGCTTAAAATAAACTTATGTTGAGAAAGGTCTACGAGGTACTCGGGTTGTTCTTTTCTCGGGGGTGTGGTGCAAAAAGTTTTGTCAGCAAAAAGAGTACGCACATAACTTCGCTCAGCATGATTGTTAGAGGTATCAAAGTTTGAATATAAAAGCTTTGTTTTTGGTGATTGCCGAACTGTTTTTATGTAGTGGTCATAAACCTTTGTATTGCCGAGGTTGCCATAAAATGAGTTAGGTATGCCAAGAGGGAGGGGCTTAACCTTAGGATGTACGATGTCAGCATTGACGGTGAACCAGACAATAAGTTTTTTATTTTCAAGATAGTGAGCATAGGGTCCGGGTGTTGAGGCGTCACCATTATCATAACAATGATGGGTTAAAAGAATAAAAGGACGTGATATTTTTGGACAATATTCGGTAAAAAACGTTTCAATAAATGTGTGGGATACAAAAATTATATCGCCCGCTTCAACTTTACTTGGGTTAAGGTTGTTAGTGTTAGAGTCTAAAATGAAATCGCACATTGATCGAAAGGTATAACCAGTGATGTAGGGATAACTTGAGTGGTTTTCAGAGGGTTGAGGAGGAGTAACTTGAATTTGCGGAGCTGGAGCTTTACGCTTTTTAGAATGTTTTTGTTTTCCTGTGGAAAACGCTGGCAACCCAAGGGCGAAAATAAAACCTAACGTGAAAAGGGAATACTTCATATATGTCTCTTACATTATTTTTTTTCTAATTTTTTAAACCGCACCAGTGTATAACAAGTTTATGAGGCAGTTCAAGTTTGTTTTTTTTAATGCTATAACGATTTCGCACTTTACAATAAAGGAAAACTATGTGTGGAATTGCTGGCTATCTTAACTGCTCAGTCTCTTCTTTTCCCGTTAACAAAGATCATTTAGAGAATATGCAACGTGCAATTGCTCATCGTGGCCCTGACGACTATGACACATGGATATCACCTAATCACCAACTTGGTCTTGTTCATAGGCGGTTAAGCATCCTGGACCTTTCTGCTGCAGGTAAACAGCCGATGATGGATAGGGAACAGACTGTTGTTATTTCCTATAATGGTGAAATCTACAACAACCCAGAGTTGCGCAAAGAACTTGAAGCGCTTGGATATACCTACTCTTCAAATACCGATACCGAAACAATTTTATACGCGTACAAAGAATGGGGCATAGATTGCATCAAACGCTTTGACGGTATGTTTGCCATAGCTCTCTACGATCTTAAAAAAGATGAGCTTTATTTAATACGTGATCGCATAGGCATAAAGCCACTCTATTTTTCTGTGCAGGGTGATGTACTGAGTTTTGCCTCAGAAATCAAAGCTCTATGGCCATTGCCTTGGATAAAAAAGGAACTAAATCCGCAAGGGCTCTATCATTATCTGACCTATCTTGTAACGCCGGCACCTATGACGTTGTACAAAGGTGTATATAAATTACCAGCAAGCTTTTATATCAAAGTTGATACACAGAGGAATATTACGTTTCACGAATGGTATAGCCCGCTCGTACCCGCGATTACGTATTCAAAAAAAGAATTAAACGATGAACAATTTTGCATAGACAGACTCCGTTCATTACTTCGTGCCTCGGTAAAAAAACATATGTTAGCCGATGTACCGGTTGGAGCTTTTTTATCAGGTGGGATTGATTCAAGCTTGAACGTTGCACTGATGTCTGAAATTAGTGACAAAGTCCAAACCTTTAATGTTTCATTTTCTGATGGACCTGAATTTAGTGAGGTTGAATGGGCACGCAAAGTTGCCCAGCAATTTAATACCGAACACCATGAATTAGTAATATCAGAAAAAGAAGCGTTCTCCTTTTTTGAGAAGATGGTTCATCATCAAGATGAGCCACTTGCTGATTGTGTGTGTATACCCTTTTATTATGTTGCCAAACTGATTAGAGATTCAGGGGTAAAAGTTGCTCAAATAGGCGAAGGTTCCGACGAACTTTTTTGTGGCTACAGTAGTTATGCCCGTTACCTAGACATAAACAACTATTGGCAACCCTCACAAGCGTTGCTTCCTGCGCCAATAAGACGAGGAATTTATACTACATTACATACGGTCTTTCCAAATAAGACCGTTAGGCTTGAACCAATAAAAAATTGGGCGGACGGCAAAAATTTATTTTGGAGTGGGGCTGCCATTTTTTCAGAAGAAAGGAAAAAGGGGTTGTACCTAGCTCAGGATGTTGCGCAAGAAGATCCTGTTATTGCGAAGATTTATCAAGGGCTGCAACAATCAACTGACAGTTATAGCATTGTTGATTATCATCTGAGACAGGTAAAGAAATACGATCCAAATGCTGACTTTTTGAAATCAATGATCTATTTAGAATTTAAGCAACGCTTGCCGGAATTGTTATTAATGCGTGCAGACAAAATGGCTATGGCAACTTCAGTTGAAGGGCGTGTGCCATTTTTGGATCATCATGTTGTTGAATTTGCCTTTCAAATACCAACCTACTTAAAATACAAAAATGGCGTCACAAAATATATTTTAAAAAAGGCGTGTGAAGGTATCCTGCCGCATGATGTTATTTATCGTAAAAAAGTTGGTTTTGCAGCACCAACTAAACGCTGGTTCAAAGAAGGATCTTATTTTAAGCCTTATTTTAAAGACTTATTAAAGACCAAACATGCAACAATGGCTCCTTATCTGAGCAGGGAAACTATTGAGGCACTCTATACGCAGAATCAACGAGTAGATTGGGATAATTCTATTGAATTGTGGATATTGCAAAATGTTTTAGCAACTGACGTTCTATGAATAA
>JABCYS010000087.1 GCA_013290085.1 Candidatus Babelota bacterium | reverse complement strand
CGGTGAGAATTGATTCTGCCTTGTTAGTTTTTTTATTGGTAACAATGACTTCTGTCACATGATTACCATCACCTTTTATTTCAGTTACCGTGCTGTTGTAGAGTACTTTTATATTCTTATTTTTCCGAAGACATTCTTGAGTAGCGTGAGAAGCAGTAAGTTTATCAAGCAGCTGAATGATAGTAATTTTATTCGTAAACTTAGTCATGAATGACGCGTCTTCCATCGCCGTGTCTCCGCCGCCGACAATGACAACATTTTTACCAGGGTAAAAGGCACCATCACACACGGCACAGGTGGTGACTCCTTTTCCCCAATACGTATCTTCTCCCGGACAATTCAATTTTTTTGGCGTTGCACCGTTAGCAAGAATAACAGCATGTGCTTGCAGTTTTTCTTGCTTATTCGTCCAGAGCGTGAAAGGTGGTTGTGAAAAATCAACGCGTGTAATTTCTGGAGGTAAAAATCTACAGCCAAAAGCTTGTGCGTGCTCTCTCATTTTCTTCATAAGCACGGGCCCCATAATGCTTCTTTCTCCGGGCCAATTCTCTACCGCGGTTGTTCCTATGAGCTGGCCTCCGGGATTTTTCCCTTCAATAATAAGGGGATTCAGGTTTGCACGGGCTGCATAAATTCCCGCCG
Organism: Candidatus Babelota bacterium; assembly: GCA_013290085.1. The sequence continues at coordinate 2,717 of JABCYS010000087.1, read as the reverse complement.
TAAGACCAGCAGGACCAGAACCGATAATGATAAGTTTTTCTGGCATATGCTTACTTTCGTGTTAGGTGATAAATAACATAGTTAAGGGTTTTTTCTCTGAGGCAATACCGTTTTAACTCTTCTTCATGAAGCGGTGTTTCCTGGCCATTTGTTTTAGTGAACGGCAACTCAAAATAGATAAATTCTTTAATTCGAGGGCGCTTGAGAAGGTTAAGATACTGTTTAATATCTTGATGACTGAGAGAGATATTTTCTTTTACCGCTAACTGATCAATCAAGATAGTTTCCTTAACCTGTTTTTCTGCCAACAGCTGAACATTTTTTTCAAAATTCTGTTGTGTGCGATAGACCTGATAATCGGGATTTTCTTGGATAGAAAGCATTAACTTGCTTAAGTGCCGCAAAACAAGATGCCCGGGGGCTTCAAGCGGATGTTGGGTGAGCAAGAGTTTAAATACTTCCTCTACGGTTTCTCGTCGCTGGGATAAATCATTGCGGAAGGAGAAAACCTCAATCATTTTTTTGTGCATCTCTTTGTTGGTGCGTAACCTAAATTTTGTTTTAAATTCGTCAACGGAGAAAACGGCATAAGGAATAATATCCTTTATGACAATGCTAAAAGAATATTGGGTGTCGAGTCGCTTACTAAAGAATTCTTGTAAACAATCATCCTGAGAAAAAAACTGGTCGCCAACTTTTTTCCCACATAACAGCTCTTGGTAAGGAACATCTACCTCCTCATTTCCTATTTTGAGCCAAAAATTTTGATGGGTGATCGGTAAGAGAGGATGGTGGTCTTTGCCAACCACACAGATCTCTAAACATATCCAATCATTAACCTGGATTTTTTGCGTACTGTTTTTCTGCGCTATTTCTTCTTCTGCCTTCAGAAAATATTCTACTTGCCGATCCAGGTCGCGATAATTTTTTCTTTTTGGTGACCTGAAAGAATAATATTTCCAACCGCGCAACGCTAATAAATCGGGAACGGTGAATTCAAAAATAAAGTGCGCATCCTTTCCCGGCTCCATAGTTACGGAAATAATTTTTGGTTCGCCGGCAAATATTACCTTTTTTGCGCGCAACTCCTGATACAAAAAACCTTTTATGAAATAATGGTAAAGGAACTCTTTAAGATGTTCGGTAAGGTGGTTGCGATACGTTGTTTCAATGTATTGAAGAGGTGTCGTCCCGCGAGCAAACCCATGCGTGTGGAGATGACGTTGCTGCATGCGAGAGGTTTCTTGGTACAGTGCATCGATGAGTGGCGATAAAACTTTTACAGTAGCAGTGAAAAATTTAGGATGGGATTGTGTGATCTCAAGCTGTAGGGCATTTTCATTCAGGGACTGATTACTTGCTAAAAGAACTTCATTCATACCGAGTACTCCTTTTTTAAAGATCGTACTGAGCGAATCAATTTTTTGCAATTATCTTGGTGCAGGAGGAGGGACTTGAACCCCCATTCCCTTTCGGGAGCTGGAACCTAAATCCAGTGCGTCTGCCAATTTCGCCACTCCTGCCTAATTTCTTTCTTGGTGAGCCGCATTGGACTCGAACCAATAACCCACAGATTAAGAGTCTGTTGCTCTACCAATTGAGCTAGCGGCCCATGCGTGAGATGTCAAAGGTACGTCTAGTGTACTCAGAATTGTGCGTAAATCAATTACGCTAAACCGACTTTATTTCCTTTTCTTTCTTACCGCTCATCTGTTCTGCACGTTCAGTAAATTTGTCGGTAACATCTTGTAGAATTTTCTGAAGATCTTTTGAAAAATCTTCAGAAATAGTTTTTTGTCGTTCTGAGTCTTTAACCAGATTTCTAAAATCACCACGAATAACACGTATTCTTTCTTTGGTGTCTTCGAGTTTCTTCCCCAATGTTTTTGCCAGCTCATCTCTGCGCTGACTACTGATTTCAGGAAGGGTAACTCGTATCACATTGCCGTCATTGGCCGGCGTAACGCCAAGCGGTGAGGCCAAGATAGCTTTTTCTACGTCGTTAATAACACCCTTATCCCAAGGTTGAATAAGAATAAAACGTGCTTCAGGTACTGAAATAGCAGCAAGTTCTTTTAAAGCGAGTTGAGAGCCGCCATAACAAGTTACTTTTATGTCCTCAACCATAGCAGGGTGTGCTCTACCACTTCTGATGGTGATGAGCTCGCGTTCAAAATGCTTAATGGGAGCGTCCATTTCTTGCTCAAGAATTTTTTCAAACTCGTGAGTGTACATATTTTTAAGATTAATATCTTTTATACTCATGGGGTATCCTTGGGTTAAGCGCCAATTTCAAATCGGACAAATCTTTTGATGACAATCTTTTCACCCATTTTTGCAATGAGATCTTTGAGAACATCATCGATGGTAAGCTGATCATTTTTTACAAAAGATTGCTTCATCAGGCAAACTTCAGAATATAATTTGGTGAGTTTCCCCTCCACAATTGAGGCAATAACTTTTTCTGGTTTACCAGAATCTGCGAGTTGTGCGCGCAAAATTTCCTTTTCATGTTCAAGGAACTTAGGGTCAACATCTTCAGGATTAAGATAAAGAGGTTTGCTCGCTGCTATTTGAAGGCAGATATCTTGAGCAAACTGTTGCATGTCTGGGGTGCGTGCAACAAAATCAGTTTCACAGTTAATTTCTACGAGTACCCCCATACGTGCTCCCGGGTGAATGTAGGCATGAATAAGACCTTCTGCCGTAACATTGCC
>JABCYS010000086.1 GCA_013290085.1 Candidatus Babelota bacterium | reverse complement strand
TTTTCGATTCGGCGACTTTCTGGGCTACTGAGGAGAGCGCAACAGTATTCCATACCAAACCAAGATCCCTAAAAGTCCTAATAGGACTAGGGTTTTTAGTGATATGAGATCAAACAGGAATGAAAGGGTGATAAGGAGGAGGGCGGTGGCCACGACAACCATGTACCCAAGAATCTTTGGCTTACTCCACCCCTTTTTGCGCAAATAAATGGAAAAATGGTCCGGGCTTGCGTTATAAAAAGGAATACCGCGATACGTACGCACCACTATAAGCGTTGTTACCTCCAAAAGAGGTATGGTTAAAATGATGGCGGGTGCAAGATAGCCCATGCTCGTAAACTGACTCCAGCGAAAAAGAAAGGGCACCGTTGCAAGAAATCCGCCAATAAACAAGGAGCCCGCATCACCCAAATAAATCTGTGCCGGTGGATAGTTATACCAAAGAAAAGCTAACAATGGACCGAGAAAAGAAGTTAAGAGAAGTGCGACCGATGAACAATCACACACAAGAGCAATGATTAAAAAAGATACCGTCGCGTTGATGGCAATAACCGAAGAAAGACCGTCCATAACATCGACAAGATTAAAGGCATTGATGATGGTGAGTATCCAAACCAATGAAATAAGTACCCCGATGTACCAAAAATCATAAAAAAATTGTTCTTTCAAAAACAAACCGCCCTTTAAAAAACAAAATGCGGCAAGAAGTTGCCCGAAAAATTTTTGATACGGGCGCAACGCAACCAAATCATCAATGAGCCCCAAAAAAAGAAGCAGCGTTACGCCAACCAGAAGAAAAAAAAGTTGATTCTCAACAGGAAACACCAGCGCAAGTCCAGAAATAAAACCTGCATACACACCCACGCCGCCCAAGTATGGTGTAACTTTTTCATGTTGCTTTATCTTGCCGTCAGGCACATCGACAACGCCAAGCCGTACCGCGATTTTGCGGAGCAGTGGAATGAGAAACAGGGTAATTAAAAATGAAATGAGCCCAGAAAAAAATAATTTTATCAGCAGCAACGGCATGCACGTCTTCCTCTTTTTTAAATTTTTCGACGCACCTAAGTTTTACCGAATCTGCAAAGTAGATCAACACATTGCTGCTATGTTGCCGCTTGCAACAATGAAAAGCCAACAAAATCACGATAGGCGGGCTCTCTCCGCCTATCGTGGCAAAATATTTTTGATACGAAATTAGGAGACAACACCTTGTTTAATATCATTCACAGAATAATAACTCTCCTGACCTGAAGCATTACGCCGCAAAATATATTTGAGATCGTTAAACGATTTGCCCAGCGCTTTTTCCAACAGAGCTAACATTTGCAAATTACCTTCTACAAAAAGACCATCTTTTCCGTCCTTATCAACCACCATAATGGTCTGAGGCGCATCAGGAAGATTCTTCTCATAGACTTTTTTTGTACCAACATGGAAAGCTAGATCGGATTTTTTATGCGTAGGGAAATCATTGGCCGCATCTCCAAAGCTAAATACGGCCGCATTTGGAGATTTTTCGCGCACCTCTTGCATATATGGTTGTATTGCTTCCCCTTTATTTTTTATAACAGCAGTGAGCCAATTAAATTTTGTACCATCGGGGTTAACAGCATCCCCCGTAAAAATATTTCTGTCGTGTAATAGGAGGCGTTTAAGATGCGGAAAAATAGCAACATGGACCTTAAACCAAGCAAGCCATTTCTCTCCTCGATCAAGAAACTTCGATGCGTGGCTTTCTACCGAAGGTCCGTAAATAACAACTCGAAACTCTGGATCCAAATGTTTGCGTATTGCCAGAATGATTTCTACAAAATAGTCGCCGGCCAACAGAACGGAATCGCGATAAGCGCTTGGGTTTATAACATCAAGTTTCGACAGAAGTTCCGTTGCAATCTTTTGTTGTTCGGCATCACCACGCTCCTGATGTTCTTTGAGGGTGATATACAGATTCAATTTTACAAGCTCAGCCGCTTGTTGGGGTGTGTATTCATCCCTGACTTTTGTCGTTCCATCTGGCATCAGTTGGTGATTGCCTGCTGCACCAAGAATAGTCACTTTTCCTTCAGACACTTCCTGTGCAAAATAGGAGGCAAGAGTTTCTCTTAAGGGGAAATGTCCTTTTTTCCATTCGGGTTGATTTTCCCAGTTACCATTATCGTTAAGTGCAACCAGACTTCCCGAAAGGAAGGTGACGTGTACGCGTACATCTTTATTTCGCAACAAAGTCTTAAGCGCGGCAACAACGCGTGGATCTGCTGGATTTCTCCAGCTTTCCCTGACCACTCCATCAACATCAGTCACTATCTCAACCTCATTTATAATCTTATCACCCTGCTCACCAGCAAATCGTGGCGGAACAAAAAAGGCGCGTGCTTGCGGATTAGATGCACTGCTTGATGATGCCGCTGGTGCGTCAGCCATGCCATGCAAGGGAAAAGAAATGGAAACAAAAATAAACGTAAGAACACGAATGTGAGAACTGTTCATAAAAAAGCACCCTTTTTTTATAAAGACACAGAAATGAAAATGACGACTGGAGCTTAGCACTTTTTAGGTGCGGCAACAAACCAAAGGTGAGCAAAAAATTGAATTTTAAATTTGGAATCTGCGTCAGATATTATGCTTTTGGAACTTCGATGAAGCATTCAACGCGATCTTCTTCTTGCCACTCGGTAAAACCATCGACAATGAACGCGCATTCAAAACCCGCTTGGATTTCTTTGACACTCTTTTTGTCACGTTGCAAGCTTCTGATTTTTCCTTGGCCAACTTTTTCTTTACCACGCCACACCACAACAGAAGCATCTCGCGTAACTCTGCCGTCTCTAATGTAGCATCCGGCAATCACGCCAAGACCTTTGATATCAAAAACTTTACGAACAATCGCTTCACCAATTTTCTGTTTAACAAATTCAGTCGGCCTGCTTTGTTCAATAAGTTCTTTCAGACCTTCAAGCAATTTATAAATAATGTCGAATGTTTTTATTTCAATGCCATCACGTTGCGCCATGCTTACTGCATTTGTCTCTGCTTTCACATGAAGCCCCACAACAATCGAACCGGTATTTGCTGCCAGCAACACATCACTCTCCGTAATAGCACCAACACCAGAATTGACTACATAAATTTCTTTGTCGCCCTTGCTTGGCAACCCGCGCAATGCACCAAGGAGCGCTTCACGAGAAGCGTTACCATCAGTTTTGATAATAATATTGATTGCATTTTCATGAGAAGATGAACGAGGCATAAGAACTCTGCGCTCACCTTTTGAAGCGCGTGCTGTACGATACGTTTCTTCACTCACCACTTCAAACACATTACCAACGCCAGCAATTTCTTCAAAGCCAGAAATTTGTACTGGTATGGACGGACCTGCAAATGCAACAT
>JABCYS010000085.1 GCA_013290085.1 Candidatus Babelota bacterium | reverse complement strand
ATAAGAAAGCGGAAAACGCTAACGGGAAAGCTCCTGCTCAACCGTCAACAAATCAAGCTGGTCCTTCTTCAGAACCAGTACAAAAATAACCAACCTTTTTGGTTACTTTAAAAGCCTCTGGGTTAAACCAGAGGCTTTTTTTTGCCCATCCCTCGCTTAAGAAATTCTCTTTTTATGCTATAATTCCCTTGTTTTTCAACTTTAAAAAATTCTAAAAAGTAAAAGTCTCATGGCAAAACAAGATTATTACAGCATTCTCGGCGTTTCAAAAACAGCATCTCAAGAAGAAATAAAAGCTGCCTACCGCAAGCTTGCTCTCAAATATCACCCTGACCGAAATCCAGACAATAAAGAAGCAGAAGAAAAATTTAAAGAAGCAGCCCAAGCCTATGAGGTTCTCTCTGACCCTGAAAAAAGAAATCGCTATGATCAGCTGGGTCACTCGGGGTATGAAGGCATGGGTGGTGGTGCTGGTCCACATGACATGAACATGGATGATATCTTTGAACATTTTGGCGATATTTTCGGTTCAATGTTTGGCCAAGGAGCCGGACGCAAGCGCTCACGAAAAGCTGAACCTGAACCAAAGCGCGGCCATGATCTTTTTAAAGAAATAACCATAACCTTAAAAGAATCTTTTATCGGCACCAAAAAAGAAATGAGCTTTTATCATTTCTTTACCTGTGATACTTGCAAAGGAAAAGGACTGAAGGCCGGAACTGACGTCAATCAATGTGCCACCTGCCAAGGCACGGGACAGGTAACCTACCGCCAGGGATTCTTTGCTTATTCACAAACATGCGCAACCTGTGGTGGTGAAGGCTTTACCATCCCCCATCCCTGCCCTGCTTGTTCTGGCCATTCACGCGTTCAGAAACTTGATAAGTTTTCAGTCTCTATTCCAAAAGGGATCACTGACGGAACAGAGCTCAGAATTCTTGATAAAGGTGACGCGGGTGTTTTTGGTGGTCCGACAGGAAATCTTTATATTCGCATACATGTCACTCAGGACAAACATTTTAGGCGTGTTGGCGATGATTTAGAATGCAACATTACCCTGACTTATCCCCAACTGGTACTTGGTAGCCAGATTGAAATAGAAAGTATTGATGGCTCAAAGGAAACTATAAAAGTACCTAAGGGCTGTCCGGTTGGAGAAAAAATAATAATTACCGGCAAGGGTTTTGATAATATACGAACAAAGCGTCGCGGCAATTTTGTTGTTATCACCCAATGTCATATCCCTAAAAAACTTTCTCCCGAAGCCAAAGAACTTCTCGTCCGTTACTCAGATATTGTTGGTACGACTATTGAGGACAAAGAAGGCAGCATCATGGGCTTTTTTAAGAAATTCTTAGGCTAGACGCCAATACCACGCTTTTTAAGACTTTTTTGAGAAATTGCATAACGTTGTTTTTGTTCTATGCCTGCTTTTTGTAAAACATGATAAAAGAATTCTCGGTCTGGCCCTTTAATAACAGCTTGTTCATGCGCCTCTGCTAAACAAACTGGATACCCTCTCCCTTTCATTGCTTGATCAAAAATAATCTCGCTTATAACCCGAACTTGCTCAGCATCTTCTGCTATCCATGCTGGAATTTCCACACGAATAACTTCTTGGCCAACATGAAGATAGAAAAAATGTGGTTTAAGATGATCGGGGTAGAGCGAAGAGATAGCCGAATGGTTTTGGAAAATAATGGTACGCTCACCCTGGTTAAGAAAAAATCGCGCTACCTGTGCATCAACAATATGATCTACTGCTTTATGCTCCGTACACCCTTCTAATTCAAACTTACACAATGCAACACGAATGAGATTTACCAACTCCTTACTCTTGGGGAAACTTATATAACTGGCCATGGGAATACGAGCTTGAAAGAATTGGTGCATGATATGTAAGTACGTGGACAAAAACTTTTCTTTGATTGCTTCATCCTTTGATTCTAAATGCCAAAAAATTAATGAGCCATCAAACAAAACCGCGTAGGGCTGATTGCCCATTTTTTCTTTTAATAGTAATCCTTGCTCAAACCCGGCACGAAGTTCGTATTCTTCTCGCAAACAATTTACCGCATCAGCAGAACCATCTTGCACGGTACTTTCTGACTCAGATTCGACATGAGAAAGAAAAATGTGTGGCCGTGATTCAAGGAGCAGAGGTTTTTCTTCCACTATGCCATAGGCTAACTGTACAAAACCAACATTGATGAGATAACAGGCAATGCCCTGGTGTCGGTCAGGATAAATTTGAGAACCATCTACCGCTAGTACCGCATAGGGAGAATTTATTTGAGCAACTGGTATTGTCTCATTTAGTTTTCCTACCCAGCTTGGTAGTATCCACGGACTTTTTAAGGTTTTAATTTTGTATGCAAACGTAGAATCATCTGCGATTTCTTCCCAGACTTTTTGTGCAAGCTGATATTCGTGAGAAGTATCAAGAAATAATTTATCAGAGATTTTAGTAAATTCTTTCAGTAATTTTGGCCGATCTAGCATGAAGCACCCATTAAATATTTTTGAATGTCTCCATTCTAATCAAAAAATGAGAAAGCGCCGACAAAAATAGAGCAATGGTTGTTACCTGGGATGCTGCAGATTTTGGATTCGGAATTACTTGGGATTATTTGTTGGCCAAAATATATTCTGCGATACCTTGGTGCAAGGCTTCAAGTGGAAGTAAGGCGCATCGTAATCGCGTTGGGCCAAGCTGAATACCCAACAAAGAAAGCACGTACTCTTTATCTAACTTCATTACCTCTTGTACCGACATACCTTTTATTCGCTCACTGAGCATCGATGCTGCAGCCTGGCTTATCACGCATCCTTTGCCCGTAAACCCTATTTCGGCAATCATCTTTCCTTGGTCCAGGGTACCCTGGTAGGCAACGGCGTCCCCACAGGAAGGGTTAAGGGCCGAACTAGAAAAATGGGCATGGGCTACCGGTCCTCTATTACGAGGACGATGGTAATGGTCCATGAGTTCATGTTGATACAAGTTCATACAAATACCGGGGTATGGGGTTAGGGTTACTTCATTAAAAAGCATACAGCCCGGCCAGAAAAAAGGTACCGCTAGCCGACCATTTTCTTAAAAACCTCAAGGAAGAAGTCAACTTCCTGTGGCGTACTGTAACAGGCAAAGCTTACCCGTACTGCTGCATCAAGGCCAAGCTCCTTGGCCAGTGGCTGAGCGCAGGAATGCCCAGCACGGACACAAATACCGTACGTGTCCATAAATGCTGCCACATCATGGGCATGCATTCCCTCCACAACAAAGCTCACCAGAGAGCCTTGTTTTTTTAGTTCTTGTACGGGGCCGAGAAGTTGTGCTCGGGGAAATTTGGAAAGCCCATCAATAAGTTGGGCACACAAAGAAGCTTCATAGGCGGAAAGGCTTTTAAAATCAACCTCATTCTCTAAAA
>JABCYS010000084.1 GCA_013290085.1 Candidatus Babelota bacterium | reverse complement strand
CCGCATGGTTATATTTGTTTTCTCGCGGATAGAGGTCAAGGATAAGGTAGCCTCGTAATATTCTCGGCGTACCTGAATATACCTCAACCATCTTAACATCCGTATGCCACAGACCAGCGGCAGGAACTTCTTTGAGCGTGATGTTCATAAATTGTTCATAGATGTTCAGCAAGCCTTGGATTGTTTTTTCCATCGGGAAGTATTCGGCAATTTTTTGCTCATCAAGATCAAAATGTTTCTTTTTATAGTTGGTAAGGAGGTAAGAAAAATCCCACGGCTTAAGCTTGCCGGATGTTAACGTGATATTTTCTGGTAACTGCGCGGTTAAAAGTTCAAACTCTTGTTCGGCTTTTATTTTCGCTTTTTCAACAAGATCGCTGATAAAGGTCTCAACACGCACTTGGGTCTTTGCCATCTGGTCATCAAGATTGAGTGCTGCATAACTCTCAAAGCCAAGTCGGCGTGCTAGTTCATCTCGATAGGCGATCATGTCATCAAGCACCGCCATATTTTCTGGATAGGCGCGTTGCATGTAAGCACGGTGGATTTTTTTTCGTGTTGCTTCAACATCGCATTGCTCCAGCACACGGGTATAGGTTGGGTAATCGGTACCAAGAACATATACATCGCCCTCGCGCTTGAGGCTCTTGATGAAGTCGTCATCCAGGCCGGTAAGCTCGCTCTGAGTTACCTTTACTGATCGTTGGCCATTTGCGATATTTGCGGAGAATTGTAATTCAACACCAGCCAACTTTTTTTTCAATCGTGTTACTTCTGCTAATTCTTCTGCCGGCAGCGCAAGACCGTTGCGTTTAAAGTCGCTCATGGTTTCATCAAGGAAATACCGTTCAACATTGGTCAGCGATTCTTTTTGCGCATTCCCTTCAGCATATGTCTTGAATGCTTGATAGAGTTCTTGGTTATTACCGAACAAATCGATAGCAAATTCACGTAACTGCAGTGATGCGGCGCGAGACGCGTCACGTAATTTTTCATCAGGGCTTACATGTTCAAGCATGTTAACTGAACTTACTTCTGCTGAAAATAAATGGGATGCGCGGTCGAGTGCTTGCGCCGTATTTTTAAATGTTCTTTTTTCAGCAGGAATGGCAATGATTGCCGCAATAGCAGTGGATGCCTGTTGTTTTGTGCGTTCAACACGTTGCATAATTTCCTCTTGGGTTTTAGGAAACAAGGCAACAACATCAGCGATGGAATTTATTTTCATAGTCACACCCTCATGTGCAGTACGAGAACAGGAACATATTCCCAGAGATAACAACGGTAAAAAGAATAATTTTGATATTTTCTTCATAGCCCAACTCCCTTTTTTAATATTTTTTAGGGTAGTCAGGTACAGGAATAAATGGAAGATTTTTTTATTTATTTTTGCAATTCGAGCCACTGCTCGCGCAAAGCTATCGCTTTTTCAAAATCTAAATCACGAGCCGCCTCTTGCATTGACTGCTCGAGAGCAACAAGTTGTTGTGCTCTATCTTGGACAGAAATCGTTTCTCTTTTTTTCTTCGAACGTTTTTTTTCTGAAGCTTGCGCAATTGCTTCCTGTAATTTCGAAATACTTTTTGTTACTTCACGGCGTACGGTTATTGGCGTTATGCCATGCTCTTTGTTGTACGCCTGCTGTAATGTGCGGCGACGGTCTGTTTCATCAATAGCGCCTTGCATAGATTTGGTAACTTTATCGGTATACATGATGACGCGCGATTCATTGTTCCGGGCAGCTCGTCCGATAATCTGGATAAGAGAACGTTTATCCCGCAAATAACTTTCTATATCAGCGTCCATGATGGCAACGAGCGCAACTTCAGGAAGATCAAGGCCTTCTCGTAATAAGTTCACGCCAACCAAGCAGTCAAAAATACCGAGGCGTAATTTTTGTAAAAGTTCCGTTCGCTTTGGCGTCTTTAAATCACTGTGTAGATAACAGACTTTAATTTTTTGTTCTTCAAGGTAGCGCGCTAACTCTTCTGCATGCTTTTTGGTAAGCACGGTAACCAAGGTACGAAACCCTCTTTCAGTTGTTTGCTGAACTTGCTCAATGAGGTGTTTAATTTGATTTTCACGCGGATGCATTTCTAATCTCGGATCAACAAGCCCTGTTGGACGGATCACTTGTTCCACCACGAGCGAAGAATTTTTAAGTTCGTACTCACTCGGTGTTGCAGAAACAAAAATAACGTCCTTGAAAAAGCGTTGGGTCTCTTCAAATTTAAGGGGACGGTTATCAAATGCGGAAGGAAGTCTAAAACCAAATTCTATTAACGATTTTTTACGCGCATAATCACCGGCATACATACCACGCAACTGTGGCAGAGCAATGTGGGATTCATCAAGTACAACTAAGAAATCTTCGCCAAAGAAGTCAAACAAACAAAACGGTGCTTGCCCGGCAGGACGACCATCAAAGTGGCTTGAATAATTTTCGATACCTGAGCAGTAGCCAACCTCAGCAAGCATTTCAAGGTCATGAGAGACCCGTTGCTTTAATCGTTCTTGGTAAACAGGGTTTGATAATTTTGGTAGATACCCATCAAGCTCGGCCTGGATGCTGGCGATTGCCGCATCCTTTTTTTCTTGCGTGGTCACAAAATGTTTTGCAGGGAAAATCAGTGTGTTATCTAATTCCAGGAGTACGTCATTATTTTCTTTACCAACCCAGGATAATGATTCAATTTTGTCGCCGAAAAGTTCGACGCGTAACTTTTCTTTTTGATACGGCAGGTTAACTTCAATGGTGTTGCCCAGTACTTGGAATGTGCCGGCAGATTTATCCGTATCGTTGCGTTGATACTGAACGAAAATAAGTTGACGGATCAAATCCGTACGACTTATGGTTTGACCAACTTGGAGTGAGAAAGCAAGTTTGCGGTAGTCCCACGGGTTACCCAGTGAGTAGATACAGGAAACTGATGCAATAATAATGGTATCGTTACGGTTAATGATGGAAGCGGTCGCTTCGAGTCGCAGACGTTCAAGTTCACTATTAACCTTCGTCTCTTTTGGAATATAAATGTCTTGAGCGGGGAGATAGGACTCTGGTTGGTAGTGGTCGTAGTAGGAAACAAAATAACAGACTTTATTTTCGGGGAAGAACTGGGAAAACTCCTCATACAACTGGGCTGCTAGTGTTTTGTTGGGGGAGAGGATGAGGACTGGTTTGCTTTGATTAGCAATCACATTGGCAATAGTAAAGGTTTTGCCTGATCCGGTCACCCCGATAAGGGTAGACGCACCAGGACGAGCCTCTGTCAGTTTCTTGATAGCCTCAGGTTGACTACCAGCCGGTTTAAAGGGTGAGTGGAGCTTAAATGGTCTTTTCATGCCTTATATGATAGCAAAAATATGACTAATTGAAAAATGCAGGCTAGGGGAACTGGCGGATGCCTAATTTTGCCCAATCGGCATCAAAAAGCGCTCTGCCTTGGTCGGTAAGGGGGTGGGTTGCGGCCTTTTCAAGGACAGTTACCGGTACGGTTGCGGCATCGGCTCCGAAGAGGATAACGCCATGG
>JABCYS010000083.1 GCA_013290085.1 Candidatus Babelota bacterium | reverse complement strand
CACTCGTGCAAAAAATTCTTTCAGTTGTGGCCGTAGAGACTCTGGTATATCCAGATCATCTAAACAGTCGACCATCTCTTCATCTGTTTTTTCTATGAGTGAAAAGGTGTAGCGGTTTTCAAGGTACTGTTTGATGATGGTGGTAAGTTGTTCGTAAAAAGAGTGGGTATTGTGCTCATCGGGCACCAGAAGATCTAGGTATGCAAGTGCTCGTTCCCATGAAGTTGCGCTGCGCTTCTTTCTTCGTTTGCGCAACCACCATGCTCCTGCAATGAGCAAGCCGAAAATGAGGACGGCGAGTATGATTAAAAATGTTTTTGTCTGCCAAAAAGGAACATAGGTTATATCATAAATATCATAGAGCCCTTGAGCGGGTTGGTTTTGTGTCATAGAAATCCTCAATACCTCATGCGTCGTTTGGAGAAATTTATCAGGTCTTGCATGAAGGAAGTTCCTGGTGAAACGTCAAGACAATCTATTTTATATTTTTTGAACTGTTTATTTTGTTGCGCCAACCGTTCTTCTAAAATTTTGTTGTACGCGTTGTTGCTTTTTGTACTCATATCAAAAAAATGCAACTCGTTATCGCGGGGACTGCTCATAGCAAGAATGCCCACCGCAGGAAAAGATCTTTCAACCGCATCCAAACAACGAATAGCAACAATTTCTGCGTGCTTGCTAGCGCGGCCTAGTATTTCAATGCTTTGTTCAGTATCAATAAAATCTGATATCACAAAAATAATTGCATTTTTATGTTTTGTGTTGAGTAATTGGGCAATGTCATGATAAGCGAGCGGTTGCAAGGTATTATTTCCTGCTGTTATATCACTTGCCTGTTCAAAAAGTTTTTCCATCAGGGCATGCACATGCTTACGGCCCCGTGCTGGTGGTAGGTACTGTTCCAATTTTTCTGAATATTGCACCAGACCAACCGCGTCCTTGCCATAATCTGCAACAAGCGCCAAGACACTTGCGATTTGTGCCATGCATTCTGATTTTAATAATTCGGTGGAGCCAAATTTTGTTGATGGTGAGGTATCGACTAGAAGTAAGATGGTACGGTTTCGTTCTTCAAGATATTGTCGCACCAACATTTTGTTCATGCGCACGGAACTATTCCAATCAATGAAGCGCACATCGTCACCCGCTTGGTACTCTCTGATTTGATCAAATTCAAAACCAGAACCTTTAAGTGCGGTTGTGTAATCGCCAACATGCATACCGCTCAGTAATCGGCGGGTATGAATTTCGATGGAGCGAATTTTTGATAAAAGCTCTTGTGAAATCATGATGTGCTTTCGGAATTAGAAAATTCCCTCACTTTTTAAAATATCAGGAATGGTTATGGTGCCGTCCATGTTTTGGTAGGTTTCAATCAGGGCGACCATTAATCGTGACAGTGCGAGGGATGAACCGTTGAGTGTGTATACGAGCGTCGGTTTGCTTGAGGCTGTTTTTCTATATCTGATACCACCACGGCGTGCCTGGAAGTCGGTGCAGTTACTTATTGAAGAAACTTCATAGTACGCATTCTGTCCTGGCATCCATACTTCTATGTCATAGGTTTTAGCTGAGGCAAACGAGCAGTCTTGCGTTGCAAGTAAACTTACACGGTAATGAAGGCCAAGTTGTTGCAAGATTGATTCTGCACAGGTAAGCATACGTTCTTGTTCCTGTTTAGCTTGTTCCGGTTCGCACAAAGAGAAGAGTTCAACTTTTTCAAATTGATGTACACGGATAAGACCACGTTCTGTTGCACCGTAATTTCCTGCTTCACGGCGGAAGCAAGGGGTCCATGCCGTCATGTTGATGGGAAGTTGGTCCGCGGCAAGAATTTGGTTGCGATACAAATTTGCCAAGCTCACTTCTGCGGTAGGAATCAGATAGAGATCATCTTCCGGCACTGCATAGACTTGGTCTTTAAATTTTGGAAAGTTACTGGCAACGATTAATGATTTTTCATTGGCTAGGTATGGTGGCAAAACTGGTTCATAGCCCTGTTTAATGTTGTGCTTGAGCATGAACATGGTAAGCGCGTACATAAGTTTGACCGCTTCCCCTTTATAAAGAGGAAATTGAGAACCGGTCATAACTGCCGCTGCTTCAAAATCAAACCAGCCGAGGCTTGTTCCTAGATCAAGGTGATTTTTTGGTTCGAATGAAAATTTTTTCTTTTCCCCTATCGTGCGCACCACGCGATTGGCTTCTTTTCCGCCAACAGGCAAATCGTCTTCTGGAAGGTTGGGGCAGGAGAGATAGAGATCCATGAATTCTGGTTCTATGCGGGCAAGTTCAGCTTCTTTTTCTTTGAGTTGTTTGCCTACTTCAATTGATTGATTACGTAACTCCGGAGTAATGCCAGATTTTGCTTGATCGGCAAGTTCGTTTTTTTTGTGACGAAGGGCTTCAACTTCGAGCTGTATTTTGAGTTGTTCGTGTTCTAAGGCTACAAGTCGTTGAGCATCAAACGAAGGCTCTTTTTTCTTTATTTGTTCAATAAAACGATCAGGGGATTCACGCAATATAGTACGGTCAATCATGGTAGATCCTGAAATATGTTGGCTGTTACCAAAGAATAGGGAGATTTTTAGTATGGTTACTGTACTGGAAAAAAGAGGCTTTGAAAAGAAAAAGGCCGCAACAAGTGCGGCCTTTGTACGGGTATTGGCTTTTTTCGGTTACTATAGTTTTACTTAACCGATCTTACTAACTCTTTTAAGCCCTTACCAGCTTTAAATCTTGGAAGATTAATTGCTGGAAGATTAATACGCTCTTTGGTTGCAGGGTTGATACCCTTGCGAGCTGGGCGATTTGAAACTAGGAATGTTCCAAATCCGGTCATAGAAAGTTTTTGACCTTTTTGTAGGGTACGTTTAACAACGCGTTCAAACGCTGCTAAAACGCGAGAAACATCTTTTTTGCTAAAAGTTGTTTCTTCGCTGAGTGCGTTGATTAGTTCACTCTTGTTCATAGAGAACTCCTCGAATTGGTTAAATGGTTAAAATACTGCTTCTTCATTACTGACTGCTAAATAAAAAATTTCAAACTTTTTTTTTATAATCTTTTTCGTATTCTTACAATAATTTCATTTTCATCTTTGTCAAATTCTTAAAAGAAGAAATACCCTGTACCACCGCCCTGAATCAATTTATTTAATGCGAAAAAATATTAATGTGAAAAAATAAAAATATAAAATTTACAAATTAAGTTTATTAAATTAATTATTATTTTTTTGAAACATACGTAAGGATGCCGATGCTCATAGATACTCACTGCCACATCAACATGATGGTGAAAAAAGATTTTGACGTATCATTACAACCTGAACAATTTGGTCTTGCAAAAAAAATTATTGATGAAGCAGAAAAAAATTATGTCACCAAAATTCTCAATGTTGGTACTAGTTTAGTTGAAAGTAAAAATTGTGTTGCGCTTGCACAAAAATTTTCCACCTGCTTTGCTTCGGTTGGTATTCATCCTAATGATTGTACTTCAACCTGGCGTGATGATTTTACAGAGATACAACAGTTAGTACGTAAGAAAGAAGAGAATAGAATTGTTGCCATTGGTGAGTGTGGTCTTGATTTTCATTACCCTGATTATAATGTTCAGCGACAAAAGGATGCGTTTAAGGCTCAGATAGAACTTGCGCTGGAACATGATCTTTCTTTAGTTGTTCACACCCGTCAGGCGCCCGAAGAGACTTTACGAGCTCTTGAAGAGTTTGCCGGGCAGGCTCGGGGAACCATTCATTGTTTTTCAGAAAACCTTGATTTTGCCCGCCAGGTTATTGAATGGGGGTTTTTCATCGGCATTGGCGG
>JABCYS010000082.1 GCA_013290085.1 Candidatus Babelota bacterium | reverse complement strand
TGTTTATTGTAGTTGCAAGATCGTCATTAAATTCTGGCAACAGAGCACATGCTGGTAACACAAGATTTGATACTACGCCTAATGTGGCAAGGAGACACAGTGCTTGAAGTTGGGGAGGGGCGAGTTGAACATTGATTGGTTGTCGAGTGCCTGCTCTTTGGATTATTTCGAACTCTGTGTTCGATACTGTGGTTTGTGCATTGGACTCACGCTCTTTTTGGCGGCGCAGTGCGGCGTTCAGTTGCTTATCGGATCGCAGATCTTTTCCAGAATTATGGTGGCCATATTTTTTAAATCCCCCTGCATGGATAGTTGAAGCTGCTCCCACAAGTAAACCGAGAGAAAGCGTACTATATTTTTGTAACTTTTTTGTGAACATGAAAACACCCTTAATAATGTTGTTAAAAAAAGACGCGTGCATTATAACAATTTTTTCTCATTTTTAAAAAATTCAGCACCGATCTCATGCACCATCCAGTGCATCTTGTCGAGAGCTCCAAACCTGAGTAGAGTTGAAAGGGTTTGTGTGAGAGATAAGGAATGCGGCATTAATTAAGAGGAGTTTTTATGCTGAGTCATCTAAAAGGTACGATTGCACGAGTTGAAGAACAGGAAGTAGTAATTGAATCAGCAGGATTGGGTTTCTCCATTCTTGTTCCCAACGCCTCTATCTTTCAAAAAGGTTCCCAGGTGGAATTGCAGATCTACATGCACTGGAACCAAGACCAGGGTCCGTCACTCTTTGGATTTAGCTCATTACTTGAAAAGAAAATTTTTCTTCTGGTTATCAGCTGCTCGGGCATCGGACCAAAAATCGCGCTTGCCCTTTTGCACCACATGACCCCGGCAGCTTTTGTGCAAGCGATTTCAACAGGAAATTTAGATGCATTAAGTAGCGTCAGTGGCATAGGGAGAAAAAAAGCAGAACAATTAGTGGTACAGCTACGTCACAAGATTGAACCCCTGACCGAAGCAGTAGAAGAATTTGTTGAATCTGCCGATACTCTGCGCTGGAAAGATGTGTCCGATGCACTTGGTTCACTTAACTATTCCCGCCAAGAAGTTACCCGTGCCATGCAGTACCTTCATGAAAAGCATGCCGGGAATCAGGTGCCATTCAATGAGCTTCTGCGTCACGCACTTTCATATTTAGCACGATGATTTGCGGGAAATTATGAACGAAAAAAATCCGTGTCGAAAACTTTCTCGCCATCACCCATTCTGTTGAGTACCAGTGTGCGGCGTGTGCGCGTGCGGTCGGACCTTTTCTAAAATTGCTTGCTCATGCAATGATGCGGCAGTCGCCGTCGTGGTATCGTGTGCAGCAAAGCCAAGACTTACGATCATATCAATAAAATCCATGGGCCTCATGCCAAGCTCTGCTGCTTGGTGGAAGATAACGGTTGCTGGAGTAAGTGCGGGTAACGAGTTGATCTCCAAAATCACGACACGCTCCTTGCCCGTAGGACTCTGCACATCATTTTGATAGAAACAGTCAATGCGCGCATACCCGGAACATTGAGCCGCTTTGTAGGTTTGCACGACCACGTCTTGAACGAGAGCAAGTGTTTCAGGCGGGAGTGGAGCAGGGGTTTGGTTTTCGCCAGCACCCGGTAAAAATTTTTCTTCCATGGAAAGAATATCTTTTTGTGCAACCGCTTTGCTGGGCGGGAGCGCATGAGGATTTTTGTTGCCAACCACGCCAACGGTGAGCTCCATGCCAAAAATACATTCCTCAGCCAGCGCAAAATTTTTCCGAGCAAACAGGGCAATGAGCGCAGAAGCAAGTTCATCATTGTTGCGCACTTTTTGTACCAAAACACTACAACCATCATCGTGTGGTTTAATGATAAGAGGAAAAGAAAGTTGCGAGCTGATTTTTTTAAAGACGGCGCTTTGGTTAATAGTCCAATCTTCCTTGCTCACCAAAATTCCTTTGGGAACAGCGATTCCTTTTGCGTGTAAAAATTGATTGGTTTTGTACTTATCCATGCACAACGCACTGGAAAAAATAGAAGAACCGTTATACGGAAGCCCTAACATTTCGAGCGCACCTTGCACGCTACCATTTTCTCCCGCACCACCATGAAGTCCAATAAAAACAAAGTCAGCTAGTTCAGGAAGTTTACTCCAGCCAATACGCATGGAAGGTTCAAGATCGTGCTCTATCTCTTTGGTTGAATTGTGGACAAGAAGACGGTTGTTGATGATGTAAGGTTCAAGCTTGCTGGTAAGAAAAACGGGAAGAACGTCATATTTGGAAGGAGAAAGTTTGTATACTACGTTTCTCCCTGATTCGAGAGAAATTTCTTTTTCATTGGAATTGCCGCCAAACAATACGGCGACACGAATTTTTTTTTCCATAATGTAAAGTCCTATTTTTGCAGAAGTCCATAATACTGGAGCTCTGTTTCAATGAGATGGTTAATGAGGTGGGTATGATTCATATTAACCTCTGCCGCCTGCCGAAACAAAAAGCTTGAAGGAGCCATGCCGGTTAAACTGTTGGGGTCAATAATAACCACGCGTCCATCAGAAGTTAAAAAACCATCAATACGCGCAATGTTTTCAAATTCAAGAGCGCGCATCGTTTGCAAACAGGCTAACTGGATAGCATGAATATTTTCAGTTGAACAGCGCGCAGGGGTAAATTTGGTGGCGCGTCCCGGCATATATTTTTGTTCGTAATCAAAGAAACCATTTTCCGGCACCACTTCGGTCGGTGGTAGCAAAATAGGTTCTCCTGTTAAGTAATCAGTGAGAATGATGCAGGTAAATTCCATGCCCTCAATTTTTTCTTCAACCAGTACGTCTTGCTTCATGCCCGGATGAATGGTGCAGGCAAGCTGCAGCGCCGCATAAAGATCCGTTGGTTGAGTAACAAGAGTCATGCCAAGGCTTGAGCCTTCTTTGTGAGGTTTAACAACGCAGGGAAAGGTAAAACCGTTCTTCTGCATTCTGCTGATAATCTGCTCACTGTTTTCAGGAGTAATGTCGTGCGGCGTGAGGATGATGTCGCGAGCAACATCGATGCCGTGCATGCGTAAAAAATCTTTTTGGATAATTTTGTCCATGCCCAATGCGCTTGCAAATACTTTTGCGCCAAGATAGGGAATGCCAAGGACTTCTAACATTCCTTGTGCGGTACCATCTTCGGCATACCGACCGTGAATGGCGAGGTACATGAAATCAACGGTGTTTTTTAAATCATCCCAGGAGATAGCTTGTGCTTCTTGGGTAAGGCGGTGTTCAAAATCGCTAATTTTGCCGCGACACAAAAAACGCGGGGGCAAAATAAAAAGTTGGCCAGCCTGTTGTTGGAAGATGGGTATGACGTCGTAGCGAGAACTGTCCAGGTGATCACAAATGGTGCGGCCGGAATTAAAAGAAACTTCTTTTTCTACGGACCTGCCGCCCATCAAAACACCGACTCTAAGTTTTTGCATCTAAGTTGTCCTTGCAAGCAAGTTGTTTTTTTGTGTGAGCTGGTTTAGGGTATACCGAAATAGGTTTTCTAATTAATGACCTAAGTATGAGGGGCCTGATGATGAACGTCAAAAAAAATATTCCCTATCTTGTTATGTTGTGTTGTGTAACGAACTCTACCTTTGGTATGAAGACACCACATGATGAGAAGTCGCAAGAAACTCAATCCCCAAAACTTTCCTCCAGTTTGTTGACGCGCTTGCTGGCTGAAAAGGCAAGGCAGGATGAAAATGAAAAGGAGAATGCCAGCATAAGACAGGATGAAAGTCCAAGGCGAAGCGTTAGCCCATCATGCCTTCCCGCGGCAATGCCTCTAGACCAAGAGATTAAACAACAAGGTGAAGCGATTAAAAAACAGAGCAAAATGGATGAGCCGAAGCTTGGTCCGAGCGCCTATCTCGGATGGGTGCGGGAACAACATCATTTAGAGCTACGAAAAGCTGCTTTGCAAAAG
>JABCYS010000081.1 GCA_013290085.1 Candidatus Babelota bacterium | reverse complement strand
TAGCTCTTTTCTTTTAGAGCTTGATTCTTTCACGTTCCATAGGATCGCTCAAGGTATTTGAGCTATTATTTCCCTGGGCCCCTGGTCTCCTAGAAACAGTTATATCCAAACTAGATATACTCCCATAAGGCATATTAATCTGCGACTGAGATGAACTCGATATCTCTAGACCTTCTGTTGTCCTAATGTCATACAATTTACCATTCCATTTGTATTGCAATAAATTGCCAGTACAAACAAGAATCTCATTGCCTCCAGGAAATGTATAAGATCCTTCTGTATCAATAGAAATATATTGAATTTCACTAGATTCCTCAGAAGAAGGAATAGATGACGAAGGTCTGCTGCTATTCATAGCATTAGCGCCACTTGTTAATGCGAGGAGAGAGAGAAGAAGATACTTATTCATAAAAACACCCTTTTAGTTAATTAATGTTAAAAAATATCAGGCTTTATATCTTCTATCTATTCTATTTGAAATATTTATATTGTCAAAGGGGTCAAAGGCTGTCCAGAAAGGGGGCCGCTGGGCCGCTTTTATAGGGATTTTAAAGGGATATTAGGGCCTGGCTGAGCCTATTCAGGCTATCCCCGGCATTTGAGCATATCTAGGGGGGCAAAGCCCTTCCCCCCCCACAAAAATTAGGGGTTTTCAAGTCCTTCCCTCCCACCAAAACCAATCAATCATTGTTCTTTCATTCCCCCCTCCTATAAACTCTAGGTTAGAAGGGATACCCATGAAACGTATTATGTCTATTTTTTTCCTTACCTGCCTTGCCTCCCCAAGCCTCGCTGCCCTTAAAATTTCATCGCAACAAGCGCGAGAAATAGGCAAAAAAGTATGGATGAATGAATGTGCCGGTACCATTGATGGACTCACCTCCTGGAATGAGGGAGAGGAGTTTGCGTCACTGGGTATTGGCCATTTTATTTGGTGCCCCAAAGGTAAGCCCTGCCCTTTTGCAGAAAGGTTTCCACAGCTCATATCTTTTTTAAAAGATAATCACGTTAAATTGCCGGCATGGCTTAAGCACCACAATGCTTGTCCTTGGAGCTCCCGTAAGGATTTCCTAACTAATTTACAAAACCCACGCATGCTTGAACTGCGCACTCTTCTTGCAGATACTATCGATTTGCAAACAAGATTTATTATGAAACGACTCGAGCAAGCGCTTCCTAACATGCTCCGTACCAGAAACGACAACAAAAAAGCACATATCAAAAAACAATTTCAACGCCTGGAACAAACTCCGCAAGGAATCTATGCCCTAGTTGATTACGTAAATTTTAAAGGCGAAGGGTGTGCTGCAAAAGAAAAATACAACGGACAGGGCTGGGGACTGTTGCATGTGTTGGAACAGATGAACGGAACAAGCCCACTGACAGCCACCGAAGAGTTTGTGTCCTGTGCAAAAAAACTCCTCACCCAACGAGTTACTAACGCCCCTGCGTCCCGCAATGAAGCACGTTGGCTCCCTGGTTGGAAAAATCGTTTAGATACGTATATTAAATACGTACCGTCCTAAACATATTTTTTCAGACTAGGCACCATGCAAAAAGAACTCGGCACTATTATTTCCGGATCGCTCACTCAAGGTTTTGTCATGCGCATTAATCCACAGGCGCATCTTGAAGACATTAAAACAGGCAAGTTTGTCTGTGTCGCCGGAACCTCATACAAATTTTTTTCGCTCATCACTGATCTTGCCCTAGAAGTTACTCACCCGGACATCTTACTCTTCCCACCCACCAAAGAAGAACCGTTGCTCAACGACATTCTCAAACAGAAAGACATCTATGCAACAGCAACCCTAAAACCAATGCTCATGCTCACGGCTGAACAAGAAAAAATGCCGGTAAAAACAATCCCGCCCCATTTTTCCACCGTGTATGAAGCAACACAAAAAGATGTTGCACTTATTTTTGGTGACGAAGAAGAACCAACCAAACGTTACTTTAACATCGGCAACCCCTTGGACATGAAAACCCCCGTATGCCTTGATCTTGACCGGCTTACCGAGCGCAGCAACGGCATCTTTGGAAAAACAGGAACGGGTAAAACATTTTTAACCCGCCTTGTACTTGCCGGCCTTATTAAAAATGAGAAAGCAAGCACGCTGATTTTTGACATGCATAGTGAATATGGATTGCAAGCACGCAAGGAAGGTAGTCAGTCTTTTGTAAAAGGATTAAAAACATTGTTCCCTAGTAAGGTCGTGATCTTCTCGCTCGACCCTGAATCAACGCGCCGCCGTGGTGGTATGCCCGATGTCGAAATCACCCTTTCTTACCAAGATGTAACCGTGGAAGACATTCTTTCACTCCAAGACGAGCTGCGCTTAAACCCCACGGCACTTGAATCTGCGCACCTCATCGCGGCACGGTATAAAAGGGATTGGCTTGAGGTTCTTCTTTCCCAAGAGAACCCAAAAGAATTTGCAGAAACACTTGGCGCCAACCCGGAATCAATCGCCGCACTGTACCGAAAATTGCAGCGCATGAAACGGTTACCTTTTTTTAAATCAATGCCCCAGGGTGCCTACAAAGGACACTCGGTCATTGACCAGATGATGGAATACATCGATAAAGGAATAAATGTCATTGTAGAGTTTGGCAATCATTCATCAACGTTCGTTTACCTGCTCATTGCCAACATCATTACGCGACGCATTCACGCCGCCTACATTGAAAAAACAGAAAAGTTTTTGGGCACCCAGCGCAGTGAAGATGAGCCAAAAAAATTAATGATCTGTATCGAAGAAGCGCACAAATTTTTAAACCCCACTGCTGCACGGCAAACTATTTTCGGTGTTATTGCCCGCGAGATGCGCAAATATTACGTTTCATTGCTGGTAGTAGACCAGCGACCTTCCGGTATTGATCAAGAAATTATTTCACAGATTGGTACAAAAATTGTTGCACAACTCAATGACGAGCACGATATTAATTCGGTACTGACCGGCGTAAGTAACGCGCAAAACCTTCGTACTATTCTTGCTTCTCTGGACACAAAAAAACAAGCTTTGCTTCTTGGACACGCAGTTGCCATGCCGGTGGTGGTACAAACACGCGAGTATGGTGAAGATTTTTACCGTGCCATGAGTGATCAGGTAACACCACAACAAGTAGACACTCTTATAAAGGAATTATTTTAAGGAGTTATCGTGACGAACAAGATCTTGAAAATTTTCTCTGCTCTTCTTTTGAGCGTATGGCTTGTTGGCATGTATCGAGCAAAGTTTGGGCAGGATACTCTTGCTCAAGCAGCACCTGATGTGATTGTTCTGGGCACTGATGCTGAACATCCTCCGTATAGTTTCATGGAAAATGGACAGGTTGTTGGTTTTGATGTTGATCTTTTTTCCGCCGTTGCAACACGTATAGGGAAAAAAAGAATCGTTAAGAAACTTTCTCCTGATCAACTTATGCCACAATTATCTGATGAAATGGTTCATGCTATTGCTCAAGAAACCGTTACTGAATTGGATGGAAAAGCATTCCTTGTTTCACATCCGTATTTAGAACAAAATGCGCAACATTTTTTTGTGCTATCAAGAAATAATGAAGCTTTTCTCGCCTTGCTGAACAACGCTCTGGATGAGATTAAAGAGGATGGTACGCTTGTAGCATTGCAGAAAAAATGGAATCTAATTTCTTAAATTTTTTTACGCACAATTTTAGCACTGAATATCCTTGACATACCAGACACCCGTTGTTAGGATTTTTTTCAGAGAAAGTTATATAAGGTCCCTGAACGAACAATACGTAAAAGTATTGTTCACCCCCCTAACCCTTCAGCTTAGTTCTTAAGTTGAAGGGCTTTTTTTGCCCAATTTTTTTATTTATTTTTTTTCAAACTATGGTCGGCGTAATGAAGATAAGAAGCTGGCTATCCTCTTTTGCTTGTTGCGTACTACGGAAAAGCCGACCAAAAATGGGTATGCGTGAAAGTACTGGCACAGCGTTGCCTGCCG
>JABCYS010000080.1 GCA_013290085.1 Candidatus Babelota bacterium | reverse complement strand
TGAAGGGAATAAGGTTATTCGCTGGGCCTTAAACAATCCCACAAAAGCACTTGAGTATTACCTAGACAAAGATAACTACCAAAGTTTTTTAGATTCTTTATTGTGGCACAGTGCAGCTAAAGATTTTGGTGAAAATATCGACATGCTAATTAATCGTGGGGCAAACGTTAACGTTACAGCCAATGATAGTAAAGATACTGCTCTTATGACTGCTTTAAAATCACGGAGTATAAATACGGCTAAACAACTTATACTGCGTAATGCTACCGTTAACAACCAAGATAGCTATGGATTTACGCCATTGATGTGTGCTGTGTCATATGGCAGGACTGATTTGGTCAGCTTACTCCTGGATCAAGGCGCAGAAGTTAACGTGAGAGATGATTATGGTTTTACAGCATTAGTTTATGCCGCGTTTGACGGGCGCGTAGAAGTTGCTCGGATATTGCTACGTAGAGGTGCAGATAAAAATATACTTAATGAAGAGTGTGTGCTCGAAAGAGTTCGTCACACGTCTTCTTTGGCTGATCCATTTGCAAAAACAGTAAGAGCGATTGCAGGGAATTTACTGCCTCAGCAGGGAGAAATTTAAGACAACAGGTTAGACGACCGCTTCCTCTCCGCCGTTTCCAATTTCGCCTCTTTCAATAATTACAAAGCCCTCTAGGATGGTTTGCAAATCTGCTTTCGCTTTTTCTGCGGCTCTCAAGTCTGCTGTTAATTCTTCTATTCTGGTTAGCAAACTTTCTCTCGATTTTTTTTCGTTTGATTTTACGCAAGCTCTGTAGATATCAAGCAAATCGCACGTGTTATGAGTCACAAAACTTTTTAATCGTGTGATTTCTTCACGGAGCGCTTGTTTTTGTTTTCCCTCAGGCATTGTCTCTATGGCGGTTTCGATAATAAAAATTTTGAGAATAGGCCTCATGTCCCCCTCATTAATGTGCGGAAGCTTTGTTGGGAGAGCCTCGTTATATTGCTGCGCATCTAAATGTGCTTTAAATTGCTCGTGTTTATTTGCCTGAACGGCCGAAGTTACCATTACCACCATTAGCGTAATGCTTTTTTGCATAGCATTCTCCCTTTATAAGTGATTCACCCAATGACTTACCTATTCTTTGTTACCACAAAAAAGAGACTTTGCAAAAGCAAATTGTTTAAAGAAGGAAAATAACTAACTGAGTGCGGAGAATAAAGAATAAAAAGACAACGGCAAGAATGCTATCAAAACGATCAAGTAACCCACCATGCCCAGGAAGCAACGACCCTGAATTTTTTACGCCAGCTTTTCGTTTAAGCCAGGATTCAAAAAAATCACCGATCATGGCAAGTACCGTAACACTGAATGCAAAAAGAAGAATGTACACAAAAGGTAAAGGCTTCTGGTTGATGAGCATTATGCTCACCAGCGCAATGGTAGTAAAAAGCAATCCCCCTAAACTTCCCTCCCACGACTTCTTCGGACTTATGCTTGGCGCAATTTTTGTTTTACCAATCAACGAACCAGTTATATAAGCACCCGTGTCATGTGCAAAAACCATGATAAAAAGATAATACAAAAGATTGTGATAGACCGGACTTTGATTGAGATAGATCAAAAGGCCAAAAGAAAGAACCGGGTAAATGGGCGCTATCAACCACGTCCATCGGGGGAAGGCTGACCACTCAAAAAAAAGAATGATACCTGCTACTGCTCCCAAAAGCACGGAAAAATAAAGATAGGGCAAAAAGATAAACGTACCGCCAAACACCAAACCAAAAATGACTGCGGTAACAGAGCGCAACGGAAGATCTTCTAATTTTTTTGGCATACAAACTCTCTTTTTAAAAGACAGGGAAACAATTTTTGTATTCGTTGGTGCCGATTTCAACATCGTCGATGTTAGTAGTGCCAATTTAGTATGTACCAAGACACCGTCAAAATGCCAGACTTTTCTCACTGATCTTGGTTGGAAAGTATGAGAGAACTATTCAAGTACTAAAATCGCTGAGCGTAATTCTTTTTGTCAGTGTGTTGGGCAAGCACGGGAGAAGATTGTGCTTTGATCTGCTCAAGAGAAATCTTTTTTTCTGCCAGAACGGCGTTGTTTCCTTGGCGTTTTGCCAAGTCATACTCAAGCGCCACAAGAACAGGCTGTTTTTCAGCCAGATTAGAAAATTGTTCCTTGAGAGTAGCTAAACGTTGTTGCGCCCCATCAAGTTTGTTTTTATCCAGATAAAAATTGATAACGTTCACTTCACTGTCGAACAGAGTGCTTAAGCACTCCTTGCGTACAGCAGCAACGTCGATGGCATACTGCTTGAACTGTTGTTTGTCTAAGAATGATTGAGAAAGTTGAAGAGCCTGTCTTGTTTTTGATTGGTCAAAGTCAGCCTCAAGGGTCTGATAAAAGCAACAGAGAATAGATTTATATTCGGCATATTCTATTGCTTTGCTGCCAGGATACAGAGAGAGAAAATCTTGATACAACGATTCCGCTTTTTCCAAATCCCCTGAATCAAAATACAGATCCGCTATTTCAAGGCGTAAATCTTTGAGTTTGTTCAGATCAGTTTCAAGGGTTGCAATGCGCTCAAGACATCGCAATGCTCGCTTCATATTGTTCTCTGCACAGGCAAAAGCATAACTATCTTTAAGCTCCTGAGGGGTTAGGGTAAGAACAGGCTTTCTTGCAAGCGCGCCCCGCTTTTTTTCAAATTCACGCATTTGTTTGTGATATTCTTTAGGGGCAAGCTTATCTTTCGACGGTTGCTTAATACTTGCTTTTTTGAGGGCATAGGGACTAGATTTTGGCTTAACAGAAAAATCTCTGCCACAAGAAGAACAAAGAACAAGACATAAAAGTGATAGACAGGATAGAAGTATCATATTTTTTCGCAGATGCTAGCAGGGGAAAGATAATTAAAAAGCAGAATAGCATAGGGCCTTTTGCTCTGCAAGAAGCGGTTTTGTTAGAAGAATAGCGTTGGCTATGGTATCTTAGCCTTGTCGGTAAGTAACGTTTTGTGGAGTGTGTATGCTCAAAAAAACAGTAGGTGAAATTCTTTTGGCCATGAAGGCCGTAACTCCTGAGCAACTTTCAGCCTGTGAGGAAATTACCCAAAAGACAGGCCAGCCCCTGGAACAATGCCTGCTTGAAAAAAACATTGTTTCCCAAGAATCCCTTGCCCAAGCATATGCCCAACTTATAGAAGTTCCCTACTTGGAAACTATTACCGAAACCATGGCAGACCCCGTACTCCTGGCCCGTGCCCCCCTGAAATTTCTACGGGATAATCTGGTCATGCCCATCAAGTATGACGATACCCTCCTCATCCTTACCTCCAACCCGTTTCAATACCAACCCATTGATGAATTAAACCTTATCCTTGGCGGCGACATCCCCTTGGCCATTGCAACCCCAAAAGCCATTCTTGAAGGAATTAACCGCTACTACCCGCTCGAAGGTACCAAGCAGATGATCGAAGAGCTTGCCGAAGAAAAAGGGGTGGGCGAAGAGGTGGTTGATTTTGCTGCCATTGATGAAGCCGATATTTTAGGGATGGCCGCCGAAGCCCCTATCATAAAATTAGTAAACCATATCCTGTACCAAGCGGTAAAACAGGGAGCATCCGATATCCACATCGAACCGTTTGAAAAAGAAGTGCACGTTCGCTACCGCATCGACGGGGTTTTATACCCAGTACTTATGCCACCCAAACGTACCCAGGGGGCGCTGATTTCCCGTATCAAAATTATGGCCAACCTCAACATCGCCGAAAAGCGTAAACCCCAGGACGGCCGTATTCAAATTAAAGTGGCCGATAAAGCAATTGATATTCGTGTTTCCATCATCCCGGTAACCTTTGGTGAACGTATCGTTATGCGTTTACTTGATAAGTCGCGGGCCTTTGGCGCACTCGAGACACTTGGCTTCTCAGAACGAGACCTGCGGGTAATTAATGACAGTATTATGCGGCCGAACGGGATCGTCTTTGTTTCAGGTCCTACCGGTTCAGGTAAAACCTCAACCCTGTACGCTGTATTG
>JABCYS010000079.1 GCA_013290085.1 Candidatus Babelota bacterium | reverse complement strand
AAAGTTAATGCTCTTCATGCAATTGTTGTCCCAACAGAAAAAGTCCAAAGCTTTCTACAATAGCCGCGTGTTCTTGAGGAGACCGAACGCGGATATGGCCATTAAGATTAATTAATTCTGTGATATTTGTCTTGTTAGCAGTTTGTTTTTGATGTTTTAAATATTTGTAGGCACAAAGCAGAGCCATGGTTGGTGTTGTAATTTGAATTAAATTTAACTGACACCGGAGCGCAAAAAGTTGATATTGAAAGAGAAGTTCATGGGACAGAGCGCAGCAATACCAGGGTGCGGCATCAACGGTTTTTTCCTGCAAGCAATAATAATGCCACATAAGTTGGTCGGTAGTATCTTCAAGCGATTGTAACTCGGCCGTTGGTTGTATGAGCATTAATTGTTTTTCAATTAACTCTTTTCCCGACAAAGAAAAAACAATATAGGCATTTGAAAGTTTGTGCAGCATTAAAAAGGTATTGATAAGTGAGCGCAGACGGGTTGGGTTAAAGATGACGAGTGATGTTTTTGGATAAATATCAAAAAGAATGTGCTTGTAAGCTTTAAGCTCGTACGGGGTCTCTTTTTTTTTAGTAGGCTCAATCCAGCTGCACGTAAGTGTGCGTGGAGTAATATTAATGCCAACAATGCTACTTGATACCGAGGGAATAATCTCAATCACCGCTATAACCCCTTTTTAAAGTGTGGCGCAGGCTACCCGATCCTTACCCTCAAGATCTTTTTTAATATGGCTGTTTTTAAAGCCCGCTTTTTCCAGCAGAGAACGTACCTTGTCCCCCTGGCGGTACCCTATTTCAATCATTAATTGGGAAACATGGTGATCAAGCATATCTTTATTGGGCATCAGCCAGCGTGGGGCATGTTGGATTATTTTATCAATGATATTCAGGCCTTCTGGTCCAGCAACAAGTGCTTTTGCATCTTCCCATTGGGTGACGGAAGGAGCAAGATGTGCCCATTCATCTGCGGCAATGTAGGGCGGGTTGGAAACGATAAGATCAAATTTGAGTGGTGGTTTAAGTTGGTCAAAAACATCCGACTTTAAAAAGGTGATGTTGGGAGCCTGAAGAAGTTGAGCATTTTTTTTGCTGAGGTCTAAAGCTTTATCAGAAATATCGACGGCATACACGAGTGCTTGGGGGAAATTTTTTGCTAGAGCAATGGCGATGCAACCAGATCCGCAACCAATATCAAGAATGCTCAAGCGTTGGTTGGGCAATGTTTTGAGCTGCTCGATAAGGTTATAGCACCATTCTTCTGTCTCAGGGCGGGGGATAAGGGTTGGTGGTTCTACAAGAATATCGAGACCACAAAAAGGAACGTTTCCAAGAAGATATTGCAACGGCATTTTCTGACCAACGTGTTTAGT
This sequence comes from Candidatus Babelota bacterium, assembly GCA_013290085.1. The sequence goes on along the minus strand of JABCYS010000079.1, from coordinate 2,682 downwards.
AAGCCATTCATCAAGCATTTTTTGTTGATCGGGAGAAAGTGTGATATCTCGTTGTGCTAAAAGTTCAGCCTCACTTTTTTTCGTAATTGCTTGCACCATCCACCAGGCATCTTGCTGGCACTCAACAGGATTGTTGTGAATAGTTTTTAAACGATCAGTAATAGAATGAATGAGTTCTGAAATAACCATAGATATCCCTTACATTTGCTTTCCAGCAGAGTTTACTACGGGTTACGATGAAAAATGAAGGGTTGGGATATTTGCATCAAGTTAAGGGAATACAAATTGAGTTTGCCTTGATTTAGATTAATTCTCTAACAATGCCTGCACATAATTTTTTGCATCAAAAAGTTGTACATCATCGAGCTGCTCGCCACAAGAGATATAAGCGATGGGTATCTGTAAGAGCTGGCAAATGGCAAAGACAATGCCGCCCTTACCAGTACCATCCATTTTGGTCAGAACAATACCGCTCAGTGGTGTTGCTTCATGAAAGAGTTTTGCTTGATCGAATGAGTTTTGGCCGAGCATGGCATCAACAGTTAATAGTGTTTGAATCTTAAGGTTCGGGAGTTGTTTGGCAATACTACGATTTATTTTTTCCAGTTCTTTCATCAGATTAATTTTTGTCTGCAGCCTTCCTGCCGTATCAATAATAAGTTTATCGTATGTCCCCTGTTTAAAAAGTTCGCATGCTTCAAAAACCAATGATGCTGGATCTTGCCCTGGTTTGCCCATGAATACAGAAGTATTAGTGCGTTGAGCCCATGCTTGTAATTGTGCCGGTGCTGCAGCTCTAAAAGTGTCTGCTGCTACCAAAAGAACTTTTTTTCCTTCTTTGGCGTACCGGTTTGCCAATTTACCTGCAAAGGTTGTTTTACCGCTTCCATTGATACCGACCAGTACATGGATAGGTGCTTGAGGATCGTAGGTGTTGTGGGGAGTGAGAAGAGTGATGAGTTGGTGGGCGAGCACTTTTTTAGACTCGTCTCCCTTCGCATCGTGTGGAAGAGTTTTTTTAAGGGAGGCGATAATGGCTTTGCTGGTAGCAGCACCCGTGTCTGCAGCAATAAGTATGCGTTCCAATTCATGCATGGCTGCTTCATCAAAAGTTTCTCGTGCAAACAAGCTCTTCAGTTGACTGGCAACTGCGGTATGGATTTTCTGTAATTTTTCTTTGAAAAAGTTAAACATGATGTATGACGGTATTTGGGGTTAAAACGTTCTTCAAAATAAAAAACTTTAGGGCAAAAGGCAAAAGTGGTTGCGGTACTCTTATCGAATACTTAGTTGCCTGATATCGCTTCGTGTAATCGGTCTATGTTGTCGGTGTTGATATCTTCGCTTTCAACCGCACTGTGCAGAGGTGTCCAACCATAAAGGTTAGTGGCATTTTCTTGTGCTCCATTTTCGAGGAGTAAGTGTGCGAGTTGCCCATCTACGGTGTCGGCAGCAATATGTAATGGTGTGTCATTTGCTGAGCCGCCTCTGGCATTCATATTTGCTTTAGCTGCTAAAAGTTGTTTTGTTATAGATAGGTTACCATTAATAATAGCCGCTTGAAGGGGTGTCATGCTGTAGACCTCATTATTAACGTTCCCATCCGCATCTATGAGTTGAAGACGTTCTTCTGGTATATTTGATTGCTTCACATAAGCGTCAGTATTAACCTCAGCCCCTGCAGCCAGTAATTGTGCAATCATGTTCTCATGTTCGTTTACCGTAGCAATATGGAGGGCCGTCCAGTGATCTTTTTGAGTTCCAGCATCAATGTCTGCGCCTGCTGCAAGTAATAGATTTAAGGCTGTTAAAAAACCTGTGTCTGCGGCAATATGCAAAGCTGTCTCGCCATTATGAAAGGCATTTGCATTTTCCCTGGTTAGTAACGTTTTAACTGATGCAATATCTCCAGCCCTAACAACTCGGTGCAATGTTCCTACACCCGCACGGCTCTGCATGCTCAAAATTTGGCACGGTAGAGAAATGGCAAATGCCATAAGCGCGAATTTCTTTTTAAGATTTAATTTCGTATTCATGATGTATTCCTTATTTATGTAACGCTTATGAAACCCCGAAATGCGTCTATATGTTTTCTAAGAGGGCGACCGTTTGCATGTCTTTCATGTTTTCTAAGTTCTGTGAATGCTTCCGCCCGGATTCTCTTGTCCCTAGTTATTTCATGTGCGCGTACATTGGTCTGAGGATTGAGTAGCCAGGCAACCATGCCTTGATGGCCAAATTTTGCAGCTTCTACAAGAGCCACCCCTAAATCATCAACAGTTATCTCAGCCGCGCGTGGGTTAGTTTGAAGATTGAGTAACCAAGCAACCATGTCTTGGTGACCAAAGCTTGCAGCGTCTTCAAGGGCCTCACCTAATTTATTAGCTGTTATCTCAGCAGCACGAGGATTAGTTTGAGGATTGAGTAACCAGGCAACCATGTCTTGGTGACCATGACCAGCAGCACATTGAAAAGCCCAGCGTAAGTTTGGAGGAGTTATCTGATTAGCACGAGAATTAGTTTGAGGGTTAAGTAGCCAAGCAACCATCTCTTGGTGGTCGTGAGCAGCTGCAGCTGCAAGAGTACCCGATATTAAATCTAGGTCCTGTGCTAGTTCTGGAGTAAGTTGGTCAATTCGATTAAGCAATAAATGAGTAATTTCAGGCAGACCCTTTTTTGCTG
>JABCYS010000078.1 GCA_013290085.1 Candidatus Babelota bacterium | reverse complement strand
ACGGGTTTGTAAGACGCAGGAGCCCCCAGGTACCTGCAACACCTACCAGAGTTGCCAATGATTTGGCTGTGACGTCTTCAAACTCTTTACCTGCTCGAGTCTTTGCTTGCGGAGAACATTTCAGCTTTGTTTTTACCCGTTGTATGGCAGTTTTAAAAAAATCTTTCATAGCAGCACTCGCTTCTGGAACAATCTTACTGCTTGCGTAACCGCACACGAGTAATGAACTAAATATGGCTGCTATATCTCCACGAGAGAGATGTTCCTCCTTATCCTTGGACTTACCTGCTTGTACTGGTACAGCGGTAAGGGATAGGATTAAACTAATAAGCAAAAGCTTTTTTATGCTTTGCATAAGGGTCCTTTAAGATAGGGATTAAAATAATCTAACATAACGTGCTCTCAATCTAACATGCGCTCCTTCTTTTTCAAGCGGCATGACCTATCAATAACCCATTCCTTCAAACCATTCCTAACACGCCAAGGAGCCAAAAAAACCCTCCTTCACCGATCGCTCATTTCAATATGAATTTTTGCGCAACAAAAACAGTGCCCAAATCCTGACCTAAACCGCGCCCAAGCCGCGTCTCCAACAGCCTTTTTTTTGATTTTTTTAAAAAGAGGTAGACTAGAGCTCAAAATCAACCCCCTTGCATAATCTAAGGCAACAATGAGCGAAAAAACTACCCAAAAAATTCAGACAGAATTGGTCTACGGTATTCACCCCATTTTAGAACTTTTAAAGGCCAAACGAAGAAAACTTCCTACCCTTTATACAACCAAGCCCGAACCCAAGGCCTGGGCCCTGATTGCCCCTCTCATTCCCCCCTACACCAAGGTCCAATACGTAACCCGTGAAGCACTCACCAATATTGCAAAAACCACTGATCACCAGGGAGTTGTTGGCTGGGCTATGCCATTCCAGTTTAGAAAGAAACCCTTTGAACCTTCAAAATCACCCTTTTTGCTCATGCTCGATGGTATCCAGGATGCCCGTAACCTCGGAGCCATTATCCGGTCTGCCTACTGTACCGGCGTGAACGGAGTGATCATAACCGCAAAAAACTCAGCACCTATTCATGCCCCAGCCCTTAAAGCAGCCGCCGGTCTTGCCGAACACCTTGATATTATCCAAGCGCCAACAGCCAAAGCTGCTACTCAAGAACTCGCCCAAGCTGGCTATAACCTTTACCTTGCCACTCTTGCGCAGGGGGTCGATGCAACGACCGTCTCCTACCAAGAGCCCCTCTGCCTGGTCATAGGCAGTGAAGGAACAGGGGTTTCGCCAGACATTCTTAAAGCAGGTACGCGCATTACCCTCCCTCAGCGAACCAGTGACATATCGTATAACGCATCGGTTGCGGCAGGAATTCTTTTGTTTCTCATCGGTTCAAAAAGCAAAAAGGGAATCTGAACCATCTCAAAGGAATTTGAGCGGCCTCGTTTCTTCATCAGAAAATTTTTTTCTGTTTGTCCCCCTTTTTTTGTGCTATAAAGAATCTGATTTTTATCTTTTAGTTTTTTATAAAAGGGTGTTACATGAAAAAGCTACTAGGATTTGTTCTCGTTTTAACTATCCCACTTACTCTATCATTTTGTCCTTCGCCACTGACGCACCATCATTTTGCATTATTATTCCTCAGATATGCTTCATTGAATGAAGAACAGAGGCGCGCGTTTTTGGTAGGAACTCAATTCCCCGATATCAGATTTATAGCTGGGGGAGAGTTGTTGAAAAACCGTTTACTAACTCATCCAGCAGTGAACTCTCTCAACGAAATAACCGGCCAGCAAAGTCCCTACATTGCCGGGAAATTATTGCATAGCTATGTTGATGACAAGAGGGTTTATGGCGACGACATGAACGGTTCTCCCGCTTATGATGATAAGAGAGTTGCGGGCGTTGATTATAACCCTGCTGTTGTTGATGAAAAATTTGGCGATGGAAAATGGCGTATCATGGCTGAAAAATACAACATAATGGTTAGTGGCCGTGTCAATCCACCTTCTAAAAAAGGAGTGCTGTGGGAATTTGATGCCTTCTTAAAGTTTGTGGAAGAAGAGGTTTTGGCCCATCAATATGACACAGCAGCGGTAGGATTACTGTATAAAAATATCTACCAAGAAGTTGATCAAGATACCTACAAAAAAGAGTTTGCTTGTGATGTTACTCAGGGCAAAGTAGATGAATGGCACGAACGCGTTGTAAAATTTGTAACAACTACACCGAATAATTGGTTGAATAAAGAACCAGAGATATTTAAAGGCACCCCGCTTGAGCAGTTAAAAAACTGGGGCAAAGCGATTGGACCAGTTTCAGCAGATCCAGTAGCCCAAGACTACGTTGATAGATTTGTTGCTGTTTTTGATAGCGCCTTCTCTATGCGATTACTAAAAAACATACCCGCATCAAATTCATCAAGTTCATCGAGCGCGGGAGCAGTATCATACAAACCCATCTTTTCCTTCTAGGTCCTTATTTGGTTTAGCAAAATAAATTTCTTGTTTCGAAATACGCAGCGCACTCCTCTCCGGGGTGCGCTTCTTTTTTTGTACCCGCGATTGTTTTTTTGAGCGAAAACTTTTTTTAGAGTGCACTACTCTCCTCCTTTTTTCACTCACCCACTTTCTTTGCCCACACAGACGAATTATCTCCTTACCACTCAATTATTGACTATTTTTCTTGAAAAAAGTTATGAAAGGATCAAAAGATCCTGATAGAAAAAATTTAATAAATCGGGTGGAGAGCGTAATGATGATAATGCGTAGTTCATATGTGGCGTTAATGACACCACTCCTTCTGGGAGCTGGCTACGCTGTTGTTGCCGCACTTCATGCCCGCACCGCACCCATTACTTTTTTTGTTATCGACCCTCGCTTGGCAGAACAAGAACAACAACACATGGTAACCGTGCTTGAACAAGAACAATTCCAACGACCTGCCACTGTTGCTACCGTGTTGAAAAAAAAGTTTCCCGAAATAGCCTCAGTCTCTGTTGCTTATGCCGCTGCCCTCGATCAAGAAATTGAAGTACGCAGCGTTAATCCTTTGGTGCGGGTGAATGCTGCCACCATTTTATGTGATCAAGGCCCACTCTTGTCCGATATGCTGTTCCAAAAAAAAGAGCTTGAACAACTTCCTCGCATTACCGTGCACACCGAAGAACAAGAAGAAGTAAGAAGCCTGCGCACTTTTGTGCAAAAAATACCAACCGCCATCTACGATCGCTTTGCCATCCATTGGTATGGCAACACAAAAATTGTTTTTACTGACAAAGAAAAATCAGATCTTTGCATTGTTGCCGATGCCCAAAAAATTCCTTCAGAAAAAAATTACCTTGCGCAATGCGATACGGTATACGCAGCCATGAAAGAACGGCAGAAAAAAAATGATCCGATAATGATAGATTTACGTTTTGAAAAACAAATAATTACCTATTTCAAAAGTGCAGAGGGGGTATAATGGCTACTGTTTCATCTGATCGTGTATGGGTATCAATAGATATTGGTACCACAAAAATTTGCGTCTTAGTGGCGCATCACCTTACCGGTGACAGTCTCGAAATTCTTGGCGTTGGTAAAGCACCATCAGACGGTCTCAGTAAAGGAGTGGTTGTTGATATTGCAAAAACTATACGCTCCATTAAACAAGCAGTGAAAGAAGCCGAACTCATGGCTGGCTTTCCCATCGAAACAGCTCACATCGGTATCTCCGGTGCCCACATCCGTTCTATCAACTCGCACGGTGTGGTGCCGATTAGAAAAAATGAAGTGCGTCACGACGACATAGCTGCCGTCATTGAAGCAGCACAAGCAATACCAATTGCTGAAGGACAACAAATCCTCCACGTGCTCCCCCAATATTTTATTATCGATGGCCAAGAAAAAGTTAAAGACCCAATCGGCATGTACGGTATCCGCCTTGAAGCACAAGTACACATTATTACCGGCTCGGTTGCTTCAGCGCAAAACTTAGTAAAATGTTGCCAAGCTGCCGGCATACAAGCAGCCGACATTATTCTTGAACAACTGGCGTCTGCCGATGCAGTGCTTACTGAAGATGAACGGGAATTAGGTGTCGGAGTTCTTGATATTGGCGGTGGAACTTCCGACCTCGCACTGTACCAACACGGCAACATTCGCCACACCATGGTTCTT
>JABCYS010000077.1 GCA_013290085.1 Candidatus Babelota bacterium | reverse complement strand
GACATGAACACCCATCGGCTCACAGGCATTGGCATGGTATGAAACATGAAGATAAAGGTTAGTAAAATTTTCACGGGCCAATTGTGCAAACTGTTCCATTTCTTGCGAGGAAAAGGTAGCTAATTTTTTTGTTGAGTTTTGCGTTAAAAAAGTTTGGAAAATGGGCAACTTCAAAGCTCTTGCTTTGTGGAGTACATCGAATGGGTTATCAACCAAGCGTAAATGTAAACCAATGGCACGCATGTCTATTCCTGAAACTGCTTTTCTAAAAAAGTACGATCGAAAAATGGTTGCATTGCATTCATAAAATCTTGTTTAATCCTACTCAAATTTTCTGCCGTATCTGCTTCAAAGCGCGCAGAAAGTACTGCCTGGGTATTTGATGCACGCAACAACCCCCAACCATAATTTGTTGTAACACGGACACCGTCAATCTTCAAAACATGTTTTTCTTTTTGGGCTGAAAAAAATTTTTCAACCGAGCGGACAATTGATTGCTTATCTTTTTCTGCGCATGCAAATCTAATTTCTGGAGAGCTTATTTTTTTTGGAATCTGCGCCACCAGTTCATCGAGATTTTCGTGCGTGGTCGTTACTAATTCAAAAAGGCGCAATGCCGCATAGATACCGTCATCATAGCCAAAGTAACGGTCTTTAAAACAAAAGTGGCAACTTAATTCCCCACCCAACACTGCATTTTGTTTTTTCATTTCATTTTTAATAATGGAATGTCCGCAGGCAGACATGCAGGGACGCGCACCCCATGCCGTAAGCAGGTCAATTAAGGTTGCTGAAGCTTTGACGTCAAATACAATGGCAGCACCCGGATACTGTTCTACAATCTTTTTACTAAACACGGCGAGTAGTTGATCACCAGGCACCAGGTAGCCGGCCTTGGTCATGGGTGCCATGCGGTCACAGTCACCGTCAAGGCCTATGCCCAGTTCCATTGCCGGGTCATCCTGCAACAATTTTTTTACCGCGGTCATATTTTTTTCAACCACCGGATCTGCTTCATGGTTCGGGTAGGTACCATCCAGATCTTCATATAAAAATCGTACGTTCTTCCACTGGAGCCGGTGCGCCAGGAGCGGCATAACCAAACCACCCACGGCATTAGCGCAATCTATCACAACACCTAACGTCATGCCATGCAGGTGCGGAAAATGCTGAACAAGATAATCGACATACTGGCCAACGCCATCGCATTCAGCATAGGTACCGGGATGCGTCGGGGTAAGGAATGCTCGTTGCTGAAAAAGTTCTTTAATTTTTTGTAGTTGGACACCCCAGACTGATTCTTGGTTCAGGCACAATTTTATACCGTTATATTCCGCGGGGTTGTGTGATGCGGTAATCATAAGACCGGCTTCAACCGCCATGGTGTGTTGAGAAAAATAAAGCACGGGGGTTGGACAGGTACCGAGAAAGAGTACGTTGATGCCGCTGTCGAGTAAGGCACGAGTCATTTCGTTTTTGATGGCAAGAGAATGAATTCTCCCGTCCATGCCAAGGGCGATGGTGGTAAGGTTGGGATGCGTTTGTTTAAAAAAAACTGCAATTGCTCTTGTTAAGTCGTATACTTGATCGACAGAAAGTTCTGTATGAACAATGCCGCGAATATCGTATTCTCTAAAAATATGGTCTACCATGTACCGAGCACCCTTTTCCTTTAGTTTTCATCAGCTTAGCACATTAGACAGGCAACTAAAGTTTGGATTTGAGTCATGATTCCACTTACCCTTTCAATAAAAAATTTTCTCAGTTACGGTCCGCAAACTCAGACCATTAATTTTGGTCCGTATCCGCTCATCTGTCTTTCGGGAAAAAACGGTCATGGAAAATCAGCGCTCCTCGATGCCATTACGTGGGCACTCTGGGGGCAGGCGCGCAAAGTGGGAAGTGCTGCAAAAGCTGATGAAGGGTTGCTACGTCTTGGACAAACACAGATGATGGTGAGTCTGGATTTTACGAGCAACGGACAAACGTATCGAGTACGCCGGGAGTTTGCAGTCACGTATGGCAAGCCTTATGCCGCGCTTGATTTTGGCATTCTTGATCAAGCAACGGAACAGGTTGTTTCACTCACGGATAAAACTATTCGAGCTACTCAGGAAAAAATTGAAGCAACGGTTGGTCTTGATTTTGATGCTTTCATTAATTCGGCATTTTTGCGGCAAGGGCAGTCCAATGAATTTTCAAAAAAATCTCCCAAGGAACGCAAAGAAATTTTAGCTTCTATTATTGGTCTTGATCGGTTTGAACAGTTACGCAAACGGTCGCTTGAAAAAGCGAAAGAGGCTATCAACGAGCAAGAACTTTTGCTCTCTTTGCAAAATCGCATCGTACAAGAACTTGAGCAATCACAAACCATCACCACACAACTTGCGCTCCTTCAAGAAACATTGCTGCGCATCAGTGAGCAGGAAAATAGTTTACAAAAACAACACATTGCCTTGGCGCAGGAAAAGACAGGCCTCGCGCAACAACAGCATGCTGCGCAATTACTTACCTACCAGCTCACCTCGAAGGAGCAGGAGTACGGGGCGTTACATGCCAAGCTCACGACTCTTCGTACCGCATGGAAAGAAGTTCATCGGCAGCAGTTACGGCTCACCGATATGCAGGCGGGAGAGGAGGAGAAGAAAAACAAGAAGGGAGAGGTTGCTCAGCATCAGGACCGGTTACAGAAAAATTTAGCTATTAAAGAATCGTTGCTCAAAAACCAAGCGACCGCGCAAACGATGTTGCAAAAGTTACAAGCGGAACATGCGGTCGTACTTAATGAAAAAAAATTATTGGTAGAACGGTTGCAACAACAACATGCTCTGCTCAATGCCAAAATGCAGGATGAGCAGAAACAACTTGCGGAACTTGGTAAGGAAGTTATCGCCGTGAGTGATGAATATAAAAAGAGTGTTGGGCTAGCACAAGCAGAAGAGTATAAAAAATTAATTGCGCAGGAAGAGAAGCAGTTTGAAAAAAGAAAAAATTATTACCAGCGTTATATTGCGCAGGGCAATATGCTCAAAAGTGAGGCTGCTGGTATTTCACACAAACAACTGTTGTCACATGATGACAACAATCCGAGCTGTCCATTGTGTGAACAAAATCTTTCAGCATCCCGCAAACGATTTTTAAAAGGGAAATTTTCAAAGCAGGAACAATTTTTTGCCCATCGGCTCCAACGTTTAGGCACTCTTATTGCGCGTCTGAAAGAACTTCTGGTTGGGCAACATACGGTGATAATCAATTTGAGAAAAAAAATAGAAGATGCTGATCGTATGCAGCACCAGGCTACGCATCTTGCAGGAATGCTGGAAAAAATACAGGCACGCGTTACTGAGCTGACAGATCAACACAAAAAAACTGATGCTGAGTGCAGGGCATTAGAAAAGGATATGGCAACCGCCCAGGCACAGTTAGCCTCCCATGCAGCAGTTGAAGTGACGGGTAATAAGGAATATCAGGCAATTGCACAAACATCTGCACAACTGGAAAAAGAGCTCGTTAGCTTGGGCTATAATGCGCAAGAACATTTACGAGCAGAGCAACGGCTGGCGTATCTTGAGCAACAAAGTAGTGCGGCTGAACAATTACATCGGCAACAAGCGCAACAGCAGCAGCGCAAAGAACAGGTTCATGAGATCGTTATGGTGCTTAAAAAACTTAAGCAGGATCTGGCAGCCTTACGAGAACAAGGAAAGCAGTTTGAGCATCTTGGCTCGGTGCACCGTCAGCTTGATCAACGAGAGCACGAGTTAACTGCCTTGGTTAAACAATGTACGCAGGAGAAGGAGCGGGTTCTTCAGGATAAGGGCAGTTTAGAAAATCAGCGCCAAAAACTTGTTCATCTTGAGCAGGAAATGAGTATTCATAAAAAGAAGCATGATCAGTTGGCGCAGGTAATTGAAGATTATCAGGCCATTGCTACCGCCTTGAGTAAGGACGGCATTCAGGCATTACTTATTGAGGATGCTATTCCTGAGATTGAGCAAGAAGCCAATCAGCTTTTGGCCAAACTGACTGACAATCAGGCCCATATATTTATTGAGTCGTTACGGGATCTTAAAAAGGGTGGAACGAAAGAAACGCTCGATATTAAAATTTCTGATCCTATTGGCATTCGGCCGTATGAACTTTTTTCCGGCGGTGAAGCATTTAGGATTGATTTTGCCTTGCGTATTGCCATCTCCAAGTTACTGGCCCGCAGAGCCGGGACATCACTTCAGACCTTGATCATTGATGAGGGGTTTGGCTCGAAG
>JABCYS010000076.1 GCA_013290085.1 Candidatus Babelota bacterium | reverse complement strand
ACAGTGGTGGGAAATCAGTGGTGCTTAAATCCGTTGGACTTGCAGCCCATCTTGCACAAACTCTTGGTGTAACTCCTGCTTCTCAAGCAACACTTACACCATTGAGTACCATTAATACCTTAATTAATGTTTCTGATGCTATTCCGGCAGGACTGTCTCGTTTTAGAGCTGAGGTTGCTCAAGCACAGAATTTACGAGATAAATTGGATGCGCAAAAGCCACATGAGTTTAATCTCATAGTGAGTGATGAGCTCTTTAGTAGTACCTCAGAAGATCAGGCTGAAGAACTTATTTATGAATACGCAAAAATCTTTGCAAAACCAAATAATATTTGTCTTCAGGCAACTCACCATCCAAAACAGATGATACGCCTTGAGAATGAAGTCAAAGAAGGTGGTGCGCCAGTATTTGCAAACTACAAGGTTGATATTGATCTATTGCCGAATGGCAAACTACAAAGAAATTTTAAATTGCAACGTGGTGTTTCAACACAAAAATTTGCACGCAAGATTTTACAAGAACTAAAAGCATTGCCGTAATGCACTACCGCTGATGATGTGCGTATTAATTCTCCCTTGTATGATTTGACCCTCCGGTGATCAAAAGATAAGCTTGTTCGGTTGCTAAACCAACCGTAGCCAATGAGCTTATCATGTTACACAGAATTATTTCCCTTCTCCTTATCGTCTCATATCTTCAGCCGCAGATGCTTAAAGGAAACGAGCATGATCAGCCCTATCACCTGCTTCAGGGGCTAAAACCTTCCATCTATGCAAAAATAGCGCAAGAATTGCCAGCGGCTTCTGATGAATACATTGCTGATACGCAACAGCAACCCTTAGATGCCGACAAAAATGATCAATTAACTGATAATCAAAAGCGCTCAATCATACTCAAACTATTTGGTGAATATAGTTTAGCCAACTTCCATTCTTCAGCGTCTACCATTTCAACTGACGATATCCGCAAAGATTTAGAATTTTTTAATCAAGCCTCTCTTTACAATCACGTAAAACGTACCTCAACAGTCTTTGGTGATGTCGTATTAGCACGCAGACTTGCAGAACCAACAGCAAATAGTGCTGAGCTGCGGCGAAGACAAAACATTGTGCATAAACTGATCGAGGATGACACATTATTTGAAGCTCTTGATACTGCGCTTACCGAAATAAAAAAAGCAGAGCCGATCATGCTCTCCTTCTTCTCGCAACAAAATGAACTGCGCCAGCAAGCATTAAACTCCTTATACTTCGACAAAATGTTGTGGGGCGGGTTCCCTGGTTATTCAGATGAGTGGGACAAAAATGAAAAACTTCTTTTTGCAACAGAAGTTTTTCAAAAAGGGTGGTTGGTGTGGGGACTTGCAACTTTTGCTGCCCGAACAAAAATCGCGCTTGATACCGTTAACGCAAAAATGCTGACGACTGCTTGGGCAATGGTAGCACTCTTGCGCTTTAAGCCAGAGATTTTTCAAAAAATGGTAGTCCCTGCGGCCATGGTAGTGCTTGGTGTGCTTATCTATCGTTATGTGCGAAGAGACCAAATGCCAGACTATGCTGCATTGGGGAATCAACCAAGACCCCGCGCAGGTATTTTTACGCATGAAGACATAGCGGGCCAACCACAGGCACCAGGGAATGGCGCGGCCGCAGGAAATAATGACGGGCTTTGGGCTCGCCTCAAGCAGGGCTTTGATAGATTTACCGGATTGCAAAGAACTTTGAGTACATTTGAAATGGCAGCGCTGCTTCCTCTTGCTTTATACAATGAAGTTAAAGTTATTTATGTATGGCAAATAGGTGTTGCCTATTTACAAAAAAGGTTAATGCATTTAGCTGCATCAGTGAGAAAAATGCGCAGCATTAGTGCGTCATTATTCCAGCACAAAGAGCTGATGGGCATGATTCCTGAAGCATTGCCGCTCGTACATTTATTTCAACATGGTGATGGATCAGATGATATGCAAAAATTACTTGCCATGCTTGAAAGTAAAACTTTTAAAGGCAACGTTTCTATCAGATCCCATTTCGGACGTATTGCCGCAACAAATAAGTTAATGAATGCAACCAAATACGACTGGGTAGAAATTTTTGAAGCGATTGGTTACTTGGATGTGTACCTTTCAACGGCCAAAGTAATGAAAGAGTTCAAAAATAAAAAGGTTCCGTACTGCTTTGCTCAGTACCTAACCGCCGATACACCAAAGCTGGCATTAGAAAATTTCTGGGACCCCTTGCTCGATGCCGAGCATGCTGTGCCGAACACCATTTCTCTGGGCGACCCGACACGCAACATTCTTTTAACCGGCCCGAACACCGGTGGTAAATCAACGGTTATTAAAGGTATCATGCTTGCAACTTTGTGTGCACAAACCTTGGGCATAGTTCCCGCGCAGGCCTGCAGTCTTACCCCGTTTGCCGCATTTAATACCTACAGCAGAGTTGAGGATGACATTGAGCACGAACTTTCTCTTTTTGCTGCTGAGGTGAAACGGGCTAATCATCTGAAACAAAAAATTAAAAATCTTCCCAAGGGCGAGTTTGGACTCACCATTATCGATGAAATGTTCCGCGGCACCGCGCCAGATAACGCAGAACAACTTTCATATCAATATGCGATTGATTTTGGTAACTGTTCTAACAGCATGTGTCTGATGGCAACCCATTATCCGAAACTTATTGACCTTGAAAAAGCAACACAAGAAAAATACCATAACTACAAAGTTGAGATTGAAAAACTGCCAGACGGTACATTGAAACGTAACTATAAGTTGGTGCGAGGATCCACAACGCAAAATGTGGCACTCGATATTCTCAAAGAACAAGGGCTTATCTAAAAAGGAGCAACGATGCACAAATATACTCTTTCTCTTTTCTTATCTCTGTTTCTAACAACCTTTTGTCTTGCCCAGATTATTGAAACAAAAGAATTAAAAAAAATAATGGAACATCTTGAAAATGAACATGATATTGTTGTCTTTGATCTCGATAATACACTGGTTGAATTAACTCATGAGCGCGGCGGTGATCAGTGGTTTTCAGCAATGATTGCCCTTGCAGTTGAAAACGGGTTTGAGCAAGTGGCTGCAAGTAAAAAGATTTTACCACTTTATTTTTCATTACAGCAGGGAAGAGATTTGCAACTGACAGAGCCTGATGCCCACGAGTTGGTCAGCCAATTACAGAAATCAGGTCGGCATGTCATTGCATTAACTTCCCGCTCGCTGCCCCTAAAAGATCGTACCGTACAGCAATTAACCCGGCTCAATATCCTGTTCTCAAAGCTTCATCATCCAGATGAGGTTGCCGTACAGGGATTAGAATCAGCGCAGTATGCGCACGGCATTCTTTTTTGTGGTTGGAATAATAAGGGCGAGGTGCTGACGCGATTCTTTGATCAACTTTCCTACAAGCCAAGAAAAATGATCTTTGTTGATGACAAACACAAATATGTTAAGGCGGTGCAAGACCATGCAGAGAAAAAAGCGATAGGCTTTTTGGGTATTCGTTATGGCGGATGCGATGAAAAGGTCCAACAATTTCAATTATCTGATGAAGATAAAAAATGGTTACTGCAACAATTAATGGTACCGAGTGAGTAGAGGATCTCTTTCGTGTCTGATGCATCAAAATCATTAACTCCCTTAATGCAACAATATTTTGCGATAAAAGCAGAATACCCTGATACGCTCCTCCTTTTTCAAGTTGGCGACTTTTATGAACTCTTTTTTGAAGATGCGCAATGGGCATCTTCTTTCTTAGGTATAGCGCTTACCAAGCGTGGTACGAACAATGGTGAACCCATTCCTTTGTGCGGGGTACCGGTACACGCGCTTGATCATTATTTGGTAAAATTAGTGCGCGGTGGTTTTAAAGTTGCCGTGTGTGACCAACTGCATGAAGCCGTGCCAGGAAAAGTTGTTGAGCGTGGCGTGACGCGGGTACTTACACCAGGAACATTGACCGATACAAAATTGCTTGATGAAAAATCAGCCTCCTATCTCTTCTCGTTCTTCCCCATTCAAGATCAGTGGGGCCTTCTTTTTGGCGAACTGTTAACGGCGCAACTTTTTGCAACCGTACTTCCGGTTGATGCGCATAAAATGTTGGAATCAGAAATAACACGCTTTTTCCCCGACGAAGTTTTAGTTCCGGAAACAAAATTGGGAAAATCTTTCCAGCCCTACTTCAAACAACTTGGTTATTTCACAACGACGGTGCCCTATGCTGAAGATGAAGAAGGGCTCGGAGCAGCGCGTGGATGGCTTGGTCGACAGTTTAAGCGGGAGCAGGTATCGCCGCTGTATGATCATGAAGGGTTGCG
>JABCYS010000075.1 GCA_013290085.1 Candidatus Babelota bacterium | reverse complement strand
AGACAAAGGATTCACCATCGCCGACGATACCTTAGAAGCCATCATTGATGGTTATACCTTTGAAGCAGGTGTGCGAAAACTAGAAGAAATTATTAACACTCTCTGCGGCAAAGCTGCTCGCCAGTTTCTTGAAAAAGGAACTATGCCTCAATTTACCCCGGAAAATTTAGTTGAATATTTAGGTGCTGGCATGGACCGAGGTATTGAGAAAGAATTTACAAAACAAAATTCGATTGGCGTCTCTAATGCGATTTACGTGGCAAAAATGGGTGGCGTAAAGATAAAGGGTGGTTTAAATTTTATAGAAACAACAATCATGCCAGGCAAACGCGGAACACTTTCTTTAACTGGCAACCTGGGCAATACATGGCAAGAATCTGCCAAGATCGCACGCAGTTATGCACGAGCACATGCTCAAGAGATCGGCATAGGTAATATTAATTTCGATGAATATGAAATTCATATTCACACCATTCCTTCAGATGGTATGGATGGCCCATCTGCGGGAGCAGCAATCTTAAGTTCGATTGTTTCCGCTCTTTCAAAGAAACCCTTTAACTCTTCCTATGCTATGACCGGAGAATTAAGCCTCACGGGAAAAATACTCCCTATCGGTGGGCTCAAAGAAAAATTATTGGCAGCTAAAAAGAGTGGCATTAAAAAAGTAATCATTCCTCAGGGTAACGTTCCTGATCTGGTAGAGCTTCGAGACATCATTAAGGATATGGAAATTATTCCGGTATCCTACGCGCATGAAGTTTTAGAAAAAGTATTGTTACCAAAATAATTAAATTGTAATCGCAGATACAATCTCCCGGGTAAAGATGGTATCGCTTTCGGAGTCTTTTGATGAACCTAAAAAAATTTTTCTTATGCAGCATCATTGCAACAAGTTTTTTACAGCCCATTGCTCTTCATGCAAAAGAAGATGCTCCTCTTACTAAACTTTGGACCGGCATCTTAACCTCCAATGTACGGCTCGTTAAGCAAGCACTTGCTCAAGGCGCTGACACTTCAGTACGCTTCGGTCGCTATGGCGATACAGCTCTGATGACTGCGCTTAGAATTTATTGCCATACCCTCGCGACACCAAAAAACGATACAAAAAAAACTATTATTAAAACAGCTACAGGATTTTCTGCGGCCTTCCTAACCTACCTTGTCATACAAGCACTAACTAATAATGATGGCGGCTTTGATCTTGGAATCAACGCAAGCGGGCCTTCATATAGATTCAAGATAGGTCAGCACAATATTTTACTTCCGCTCGCTATAAGCGCCGCCTTCTTTCTTGCAAGCAATATCTCATTCAAGGTTGCATCTTCCTCTGCAGCAATTGTTGAGTTGCTCATCCATGCTGAAAAAAATGCCGGCCTACGCAACAAAGAGGGAATCACCGCCTTAGATGTATTAAATGCCTACTTCCCTTATGCCTATCTGACACAAGATAAAAACTGGTATAAGTTCCTCTATCTTTTACTCAAAAAAGGTTCTTAGACTAAATGGATATTAAGAAAATTAATCTGCAAAAATTCACTCCCGAATACATCAGAAACTTTGCCATCATTGCTCATATTGATCACGGCAAATCAACTCTTTCCGATCGCCTCCTTGAAGTAACCGGCACATTGTCCACTCGCGTTAAACACGAACAATTTTTGGATAAGTTGCAGGTGGAGAAAGAACGAGGCATTACCGTAAAAGCTCAATCAGCTTCCATGTTCTATGAATATAAAGGTAACACCTACCTCCTTAATCTCATTGATACTCCCGGGCATGTAGACTTTTCTTATGAAGTATCCCGGTCTTTGTACGCCTGCCAAGGAGCTTTGCTTCTTGTTGATGCTGCGCAAGGCGTCCAGGCTCAGACGATGGCAAATTTTTATTTAGCTTTTGATCAGGACCTGACTATCGTTCCTGTTATTAACAAAATAGATATGGCTAACGCTGATCCGGGTAAAGTAGCACGAGAACTAGAAAAACTTTTTGACTTTCAAGAATCTGAGATGGTTCTTGCCTCAGGTAAAAGCGGACTTGGCATTCATGATGTATTGCAAGCAATTATTGAAAGAATACCCGCGCCCAAGGCGGTCATTGATGAACCACTCAAAGCACTTCTTTTTGATTCATGGTATGACGATTACCGTGGTGTCGTTTGTTTAATTGCTCTTCATAATGGAGTAATAAAAAAGGGAGATAAAATAACACTCGCCCAACATGGCACTGAGTATGAAGTTTTAGAACTTGGACTCATGTATCCCGATGAAACACCCATGGACGCCCTGTATGCAGGACAAGTTGGTTATCTTATTTCCGGTATGAAGACGGTACAAGAAGCGCGTGTTGGTGATACGTTATACCATACAAAGCGCCCTATTACACCACTGCCAGGCTTTAAGCCGGCCAAACCTATGGTGTTCGCAGGAATTTATCCTATTGATTCTTCAGAGTTTGATTCTGTACGTGAAGCGATTGAAAAGCTTACTCTCAATGATGCAAGCATCTCGGTAGAAAAGAAAACATCGGCTGCTCTGGGCCTGGGGTTTCGCTGCGGATTTTTGGGACTCTTACACATGGATGTATTCAAGCAGCGGCTTGAACAAGAATATAATGTCGATGTTATTGCAACAGCACCAAGCGTTCTTTATAAAATAAAGCTTGCGTACACGGGTGAAATAATCAGTGTTGAAAACCCCTCTGAATTTCCTGAGCCAACTAAAATTGATGAAATTCTTGAACCGATAATTAATGCTACCATCATTTTACCCAAAATTTATTTAGGTAGTGTCATAAAGCTGTGCGAAGAAAAGCGCGGCATACAGAAAGAGCTCACCTATCTCGATGAAAATCGCATTATTCTCAAGTATCGATTGCCACTCAACGAAGTTGCTACCGATTTTTATGATCAGTTAAAATCACTCTCGGCTGGTTATGCAAGCTTTGATTATGAAGTTTCTGGGTATGAGCCAGCGGATCTTGTTAAAATGGATATACTTCTGAACGGCAAGGCAGTGGACGCTCTTGCTTGCATTGTGCACAGCGACGGCGCCTATTATATCGGCAAGGAGCTGGTTGAAAAATTGAGAAAGGTAATTCCGCGACAATTGTTTGAAGTTGCCATTCAAGCAGCCATAGGCTCAAAAATTATTGCTCGCGAATCCATTTCGGCAATGCGAAAAAATGTTACCGCTAAATGTTACGGTGGTGATATAACAAGAAAAAGAAAGCTTCTTGAAAAACAAAAAGAAGGTAAGAAACGCATGAAACAAATAGGCAACGTAGAAGTACCGCAAGAAGCGTTCTTAACTATTCTTAAAAAGTGATGCCCAAATTGGTTGAACGAAAAAAACTGATCTGCTAGTGTAGATACAAAAAATTAAGGAGTTTTCATGCAAACGACAACTCAAAAACCAGGCTCTGAAGATGCTATATTTTCAGGAAATATTTTTATATTTCACGCCTTTGATATTGGGGAAGATGTAAATCTTGAGTCGATTCGACAGGCTCAGGTACTTCGCACCATACCAATTACTCTCCCAAAATATTTTAAAAACTATCATATCCCTCTTGCGGTTGAATTACCGCAACAACGAGGATCTAAATGTGTGAGCGCGCGAATTCATCACTTTGGTGTTATCGGACTTACCTACCAGATTCCTTTTACCAATACTCTTGAGGATATTCGTAAAAAGATTAACAGCTTAGACACTACTTTTAGAAAACAGAGTGCTAGCGATGCTGCGTCTATCTATCGCAAAATTAAAGATTTCACCAAGCAACCACATTTTTTTCATTTAAGATCTTCATACCTCGTTGTTCAAGTTGATCCATTACCAAGCACCAATGTGGTTGATTTAAAAAACAAATACGGCGCGCTTATCGCCTCTACTCTTTATTTTGAAACAGAAAGTCTTTCTGAAAATCAAAAAAGTGACATTTTAGAAACAGCTACCGGTTATTATCGTGGTGATTTAATCATTCTTACCGCTGAAGCTGCCTTTGTATATGACGCGGAATATTATGAGATTCTTGATCTGTTTGAGTTTGCCAATGTGCACAAACTTGAATTGCAATACTTTGACAGAGTACTTGATCAGCGACTGAACCTTGTTTATGAAAAGGGTGCGATCACTCCACCACTCAGTGCTTATCTTCCTTTTATTACCATCAGTGATCCGATAGGAGATCTTGGTCGACTGAAGGTGGACATCTCTGTTATCACCGAGCGGCTTGAAAGTAGCATTAAGCTGACGAGTGAGCCTTATTTTAGTCAAATCTATATGCTCTTGGCTGACAAACTTGATTTGAGAGGCTGGAAAGAAGGGATTGAAAAAAAACTTTCAATCATTAAGGAAATTCGCGAGGTTTATTACA
>JABCYS010000074.1 GCA_013290085.1 Candidatus Babelota bacterium | reverse complement strand
TTCTAAGAACGCTATTAACGCATCGTGTATTTCCTTACCAGTTCCGAGCCTACCTTCTCTATAATAAATATAGTCCAGCAACTTACCTGTATCGTCTACGCGATACTCTACGTGCCCTGATTCTTTACTGGTCATATGGGAGTTTTCCAAGTTTTTCATCAAGTACCGCCCCTTCTCTAGCTCCCCTAGAACATCTTGCATTTGCCTTGCTAGCTCTTTTGACATTCCCTTGCAAAGTGATTCCTTTTCAACCGCAACCTTCCCGTACTCACGATAGGCGATCTTTAGTTCCGCTGGAGCCTTCACATTGCCCATGTTACTTGGCATTATCGGCCCATTGTCATTTGGATTAACCACTTTTCCTTGCCGCATTCGATATGCTATGAGCCCTGCTGTTGCTACTGCTGCAACCGCACCAACACCAACCACAGCTTTAACCGGCTTTTTCTGCCAGGCTGCCAAAATAGCTTTTTTGAAACGTAGAGCTTTGGCTGCCAAAGCATTTTTGTAACGGGCTATTCTGCCCTCTTGTGTTTTAACTGCAGAGACAGCACAAACCTGGGATATAGGCAGTGCTACAACTAGAAAGAAAAGTAATTTTTTATTCAGGGTTTGTTTCATAGGGAATTCCTTAAGAGTAATACTTCATTTCTTGCCATAATCAACGAGATTAGCCAAAAAATAAGCAATGTCCAAAGGTCCTACGGCCAGTTCCCATCGACGATACCTATCAGACATGTTAGACTGGGCCCAACAAGTTAATTCCCTATTTTTTAAGATACCCATGAGTAAAATTCTTCTTTTCTACAAATACGTTGCTATCCAATACCCAGAGCAAGTTCGTAAATGGCAGCTCAAGCTGTGCCAAGACCTCAACCTTAAAGGCCGTATTATCATTGCGCACGAAGGTATGAACGGTACCGTAGGCGGGGATCTTCAAACTACCCAGGCCTATATTGAGGCAATGAGAGCCCACCCCCTCTTTAGCGATGTTGATTTTAAAGAGGCCGATGGTGGATCAGAGAACTTTCCGCGCCTGCGAGTTGTTGTCAAAAATGAGATTGTTAACCTTGGCATCGACCCGAACATCACCGCACAGAACGGGGGAAAGCATCTTACCCCTGAGCAAACACACCAACTGCTCCAGGAAAGCCCCCAAGACCTGGTAATCCTCGACGGCAGAAACTGGTACGAATCAAAAATAGGTACATTTAAAAACGCCGTCACTCCCAACACAAAAAATTTTAGAGACCTGCCTGCTTATATCGATGAGAATGTTGAGCAATTTAAAGATAAACAAGTACTCATGTTCTGTACCGGTGGCATACGCTGTGAACGCGCATCGGCCTACTTGAAATCAAAAGGGGTAGCAAAGGAAATTTATCAAATTGAAGGCGGTATTCATCGTTATGCTGAAAAATATCCTGACGGGTTCTTCCGTGGAAAAAATTATGTTTTTGATTCACGCATAGCTTCACGAATCAACGACGATATTTTGGCTCACTGCACTTTCTGCCAACAGCCGTGTGATGATTTCACCAACTGTTTGAACGCTTCATGCAATATACAATTCATTGTTTGTTCAGGATGTCTTGCTACGCATGGCTCAATGTGCAATCCTGAATGTAAGAAGGCAGTAGAAGAAAAGACTGTACCCATACGCACCAAACCAGCTCGTTTCACCCAGCACGAAAAACGTTAACGAAAAAGCGTTAACCGATCAAAGGGAACCATGTCATTAATCCAACACAACATTTCTCTGGCCGACAAAAATTGGTTTCGCACCGGAGGTTCTGCTCGTTACTTTGCCGAACCACAAAATGAGCTTGAATTTCAAGACGCAATAGTCTTTGCACAAAAAAACGGCCTTGAAATTTTTGTCCTCGGCCAGGGCGCCAATATTCTGATCAGCGATGAAGGGTTTAACGGTCTTGTTATCCGTCCCCAGCTTAAAAATATGCACCACTTTCCTTTGGATCAGCATCATGAACTTGTTGAGGCAGGTTCTGGCTGGAGTGTGCATGATTTTATTGATTATTGTCTTGAGCATAATCTTGGTGGGCTTGAAGAATTTAGCGGCATACCGGGAACTATTGGTGGATCGGTATACATCAACCTTCATTACTTTGAATTTTTGCTTCAACAATTTTTGGTCAGTGGTCGTATCATCAATGCTCAAACTGGTGTTATCTCGGATGTAGATACAGCGTGGTTTTCATTTGGTTATGATCAATCGACGCTCATGAACAAAGAGCATTTTTTGGTAAGTGCTACTTTTAAACTAAAAAAATTATCTGACAGTGCCGTTGCTCATGCTCGTGGCAGGCGCACGGAAATTATACGTCACCGTGCCAACCGTTATCCAACCAAAAATACCTGTGGCAGCTTCTTTAGGAACTTTCACGATAATGAAGTTTCGCTAGAAAGTGGCGGCAAAAAAATGATTTTTGTTGCCTACTACCTAGATAAGATAGGGGTAAAGGGAGCGCTTAAAGTTGGCGACGCTCAAGTTTCGTATCAGCATGCCAACATGATTGTGAACAACGGAAATGCAACCTCACAACAAATTATTGACCTTGCACGACTCATGCAAGAAATGGTGTACGGACAGTTTGGTATCATCCCGCAACCAGAGTGTCAGCTCGTAGGTTTTAGAGAGTATCCATTGCTCACGCATACACTCATTCACAGTCGTCCGACCTGGCACCACAGCAACGTGTGATCATCTTTCTATGAATGAATTAATTTTCCTTGCGCACATCTTTGTTCTCATTGCCGCTCTTTTAATTGCCTTGCACATTGGAATTCATGCGCTCATCGGGCTTATTTGTGTGCAAACAGTCCTCATGAATCTTTTTGTTATTAAAACCATTACTCTTTTTGGGCTTACGGTTACGGCAACTGATGCCTATGCGGTAAGTATCATGCTCGGGTTGAATGTTATTCAGGAATATTTTGGCCGGGCTATGGCACAAAGAGCTATTTGGATTAGTTTTTTTACGGCACTGGCATCAATTATTCTGGGGAACATTCAGCTCCTTTACCTTCCAGCGCTTGGCGATACAACTCATGCGCATTTTGTGGAGATTTTGTCATTCATGCCGCGCATCGTGATTGCCTCATTACTAACTTATTTGGTTGTGATGTACGGTGATTCCCTCTTCTACGGCTGGCTCAAGAAGAGGTTCGAGGGGAAATATTTGGTTGCTCGGAATTATCTGAGTATTAGTGCCAGCCAACTTTTAGACACGGTTCTTTTTAGCTTTTTAGGGCTGTATGGCATAGTCCCGTCAGTGGTACCCATTATCGTCGTGAGCTATGCGGTAAAGATGGTAGTAATTCTGCTGGGTACCCCGTTCATGGCACTAACTAAGCAATTGGTGGCAAAAAAGTAAGACTTTGCCGCTTCTAATCCCCCCAGTCGAACATTTCAAATAGAAACAAACGGGGCGACCGGGGCGGTTGATTAATGCAGTTGATGAGGTATAATTGTACTAATTAGGTCAAAAGGCCTATTTATAAATGGATATTTTAATGGGGGTTATTATGAATATTTTTAAGAATTTCTTTAAAACAGCAGCCCTAGCTTTATTGGTTATGGGCAATGCTTCAGTACTTGCAATAAATCCTGATCAAAACGCATTAGAACGCTTTGCAAAAGTATACCTATCCTGTAGGCAACTAGCGCAAGCAAGGCAAAATCAAATCAATGCTTTTTTGGCAAATAAAACTACTGAAGAAGCCGCACAATTTATAACAACCTATGTAAAAAAATTGCAACAACAGATAGAAGAGCAAGTTGGTAGCGTTAATAATGCCCAGCTGATACATCAGCAACTAGAAGAACACATGAATAAATTTAACGGGGTCGAAGAACAATTAGAGCTCCTGCTACACCAGCAAACACTACGAGTACAGCAACAAAAGCCTATCGTTAAAATTAATTTCGCCATAAGACCGTTTAAAAATTTAATAACACTGACTCCCCACCTAAGCCAAGCGGCTTCTGCACTTATTGAAGGGCTAGAAAGAATAGAGCTCGATCCTTTTATGAGCATTGGCGAAGTTGCCCAATTAAACAAACTATTAAGCCAACAAAAATATGAAGCCGAGCAACAACTGGTCTCGAAGATAGATTGGACTCAAGTAGAGACCTCAGCAAACATTCATACCATTGCAAATGAAGCGCAAAAAACAAGTGAAGCTCTTGCAAACGCTGAAGAAGCAATGCCACATAAGGCCTTAATACATAAAACACTGGCACCTGTTAAGGAACAAATAGAACAACTCAATACATTCTTAAAAAGAGCACGAGTACTCTTACAGACAGCGCAAACAGTCAATGGCCAAATAGCAGCACTAAAAGCCCTTCAAACAAAGTAATTAAACTGCTCAGCAACATATCATTTTAATGAGGTTATTA
>JABCYS010000073.1 GCA_013290085.1 Candidatus Babelota bacterium | reverse complement strand
ATCTTGGTACGCCACCAACCATTCTTGCGAAACTTGAATATCTCAACCCGGGGGGGAGTCTTAAAGATCGCTCAGCACTTTATATGATTGAGGATGCGGAACGAACGGGCGCCTTAAAACCAGGTGGAACCATCATTGAAGCATCATCAGGCAATCAGGGAATTGCAGCATCAATGATAGGTGCTTACAAAGGATACAAAGTTATCATCACGGTATCTGATAAATTCGCCAAAGAAAAAGTGGATACGCTCCGGGCCTATGGAACACAGGTTGTTGTGTGTCCTGCCACCGAATATTTAGAAGATCCAAAAAGTTATCACAGTACGGCAATGGAGATTCATCGCACAACGCCAAATTCAATTATGCTCAATCAATATTTTAATCCTACCAATGCACTTGCCCACTATTACAGTCTGGGGCCTGAGATTTGGAAACAAACGAATGGCACGATAACTCACTTTATTGCTGCTGCAGGAACCTGTGGGCACAGTAACGGCGCTGGTAGATATTTAAAGGAACAAAATAAAAATATTAAAGTTGTTCCGGTTGATTCAGCGCATTCATGGCTTGCAACAAAAGGGCATCCTAAGCCGTATAAGCTGGAAGGAATCGGCATCGATTTTGATGCACCGCTTTTGAATAAAAACATTGTTGATGAGTTTATTACAGTAACTGATGAAGATTCAATTGCCATGCTAAAAACATTAGCACGCAAGCACGGGCTTTTAGTTGGTCCAAGTAGTGGTGCTGTAGCACAGGGAGTAAAAGAATATTCTAAACATCTCTCAAAAGATGATGTTGTTGTTATGGTTCTGGGGGATTCGGGACGCGCTTACCTTACCAAAGGTTTTTATAGTTGACGTTTTTTTAACCCCTTTATCAAAGGAGCTGCGTATGAAAGCATACGTGATGGAAGCGATGGGAACATTTTTTCTCCTACTCGCTGCATTATTTTCAGGAAACCCCATTGCAATAGGGCTGATGCTCACGGCAATGGTTTATTGTGGTGGCCACATCTCTGGTGGTCATTTTAATCCAGCGGTTACCTTAGCAGTATGGTTGCGTACCGGGCTAGGATCTGCATGGGCCATTGGTTATGCAATCGCACAAACTCTTGGTGCTTTTGTAGCTGCCTATTATTTCAGTCTCATCACCGGCAATATTCCTCTTATTCAACCTGCTGCTACCATGGAACCGTGGAAGGCTACCTGTATTGAATCAATGCTCACCTTTGCTTTCTGCTTTGCCATCCTCAGCATTGTTTATTCAAGCAAGCTCAAAGGTAATGATGTTTACGGACTGGTTATCGGGCTTACGCTGACCACTCTTATTTTCACTGGGCATTCTGTTTCAGGGGCAATTTTTAACCCTGCTATTGGTGCAGGCGTTTTGTTATATCATGGTTATATGACTGGTGCTTTAATGACCGCAGGTGCGGTGACCTACATCGTGGGACCATTAATTGGTGGCGCACTTGCTGCATATGCGTATCGTTATTTGAATCAGTAGCGTTACTAAAAATTTACACCGCGTTAGAAAGGGCTGGAAAAAAACCAGCCCTTTTTTTGTTGAGTTGATAACTCTAAATCTAGGAAACAGAAATATTATCAATCATGCGTGTATCAAATGCGGTGCTCACTGGCTGAGTACCATACGGTACATTAATACTACCAAATGTTCCTACATAGGGGGTAGGATTACCCATAGCTAAGTTGCCCGTAAGAAAAGCAGTCGGTACCGCAATAGAAAATCCTGTATGAGTATTGGAAAAAGATAAGCTGTCTTTGATAACACAATTAGTACTGCCAGAACTTATAAAGAATCCTATCCCTAATGCTTGTGAGCTATTAGCTTGAGCTGTACATTTGATTAAAACAGCATCTGGATGTGGCTGCACATTACCAATCAAAAAGCCGTAGGCATTAAATGAGGTCGATGTCACATTGTTACCTATAGCAACACAATTTTCAGCCAAATTTCCGAAACCGTTACCTGTAAATGCAAACCCTGATGCAGTTGTTGTTACCGCAAAATTGCCGTTCGCAATACAATTTCTTACTACAGACGAAAAGGTCGTATTCAAGCCGAGGCCAAACGCTAGAGAAGCAGCACTTCCGGTAGCACCATTATTGTTAAAGGTGCAATTTTCGAATACAAAGGTGTTACTAAGACCAATAAAACCTCCAGCGCCACGATTAACATTACTATTGAAACTAAAATCTGAATTTAGCACATGCCAATTTGAAGCAGCGTTTGTCGTCAAACCAAAAGTTGCAGAGTTATTTGCACCCGAAGCGCTGGTGTTTCCTGAAGCCTGGCATTTTTGTAGCAGCCAATTATTACAATTTATAACAGCAATACCCTGCCCGTTTTGATTAAATGTGCAATTCTCCATCACAACATCATCAGTTGCAGTTGCCCCCAGCCCTTGAGAGTTGGCATTTACATGGCAGTTGCGCATATAAATATTTGACGTACGTATTGTGCTACCTACATTACCAAATACAATGCCTACCGTAGATAGTGAGTCCTGGGTTGTTCCTGAGATAATTAAATTTTCAAATGTTAAGCTTCTTGCACCTTGTTGTACAGAAATACCGCGGGTGATAAATCCAATTATGCTTCCATTTTTTACCACGATATTTTCGAAAGCCCCTGCTATGCCAATACCTACAACAGAAGTGTTGGCCCCGCGAAGCGTTTTTCCGTTAAGATCTAAGGTCACGTCACTTGTTGTGATAGTAATAGCAGAAGAGACCACCCCCTCGACATCGTCTGAGAGAACGTACAATCCGGAATTTGCAATAATAACTGGACCGTTGAGAATTTGACTTGGCGAGAGCATCGTTAATGGCACAGCATAGAGGGGAAAAAGGGGTATGCACAGCATGGCTAAAATTAGTTTTTTCTTCATTTTTTTTCCTTTTTAAAAATCACCAGCAACATTACGTCTATATGTTTAAAAAAGAAACTCACAAATGATGTAGCAAATGTCAAACCAAACTCAAAGTATTTATCTTTTTCCAGCTTAAAAAAGGGCAGTGTCTCACTTTGAATCGTATCTGCAAATGCCTAAGCACATGTCAATGACGCATGCGGCACTAAGAAATCTACTCCCGATACGAAATATGTTTTCTCCTTCAGGGTAGGTAGTTGTCCAGTATTAGACCATTATACAAAATATCGGTGGGCCAACAGAAAAAAATCATGTTACGAAAAGAAACGCGGCCATCCACTTCTTTTGAACGAACTCTAATTGTCTACGCGCCTAATCAAATCCTCTACATACAGGACAACCTTTCCCTCTTCCTGTATCAATCCATTTCTGCAAACACTTTGTGTGAAATCTATGGCCTGTCGGCTGACCGTCTATCACTTTGTGTGCAGACGCTCCCCCTAACAAGGAACAACGAGTCATGAAACCTGGAAACTCTTCCTCCTCGTTTGCCTTTTGAAGACAAATTGCGCATTCTCGATCCCGCTCTTCCTCAGAAAAGTTTCTAAATAGTTCCTCAGATATGTTTTGCTTCAGTACAATTTTAACTCTTTGACCATCTACGGATAGCTGGACATCACTACCCCTAAAAGATTGTCGTATCTGTGCTATCTGGTTGGAGGACAATCTATTATTTGAGATATTTAACACCTGAAGGCTTCTTACGAGAGGATCGAAGATGCCATTCGGTAATATTTCCAATTGATTATCGCTTAAAACAAGCCCTCGCAGCTTCCTCTGATCTCTAAAAAATCCATTAGGCAACGTTTGTAAATCATTATTGTTGATATGTACATGAGTAAGTTCTCTTAATCCATACAAGAGCTCATCAGGTAATGCATGCAATTGATTTCCTTGCAAGCGTAAATTTTTAAGCTTTCTTAATCCATGTAACAGTTGTGTTGGTAAATTCTCTAGGAAATTAAACTCAAGTCCAAGAATTTCAAGACGTGTAAGATGATGAAGTAGCCCCGCGTGAAGTTCGGCTAAATGATTTCTACTGAGATAAAGCTCTTCAAGATTCACAAGCGGATGCAATAGAGGCTCTGGCAACACTCTTAGTTCATTGGAAAAAAGGGCAAGTATACGAAGGCGCCCTTGCCTAACAAATATTCTTTCAGGAAGACTTTCTAACTGATTTCCATCAAGCCCAAGCTTCTCTAGCTCAATCTGATCTTGGAATATTCCCTCCGGTAAATCACGCAATGCATTATCGCGAAGAGTCAACATCCTAAGTCTTTTAAGCCCCTT
This sequence comes from Candidatus Babelota bacterium, assembly GCA_013290085.1. The sequence continues at coordinate 227 of JABCYS010000073.1, read as the reverse complement.
AAACGCCTCTACAGGTAGCTCTGTAAAGCCATTATTAGCTAGAAATAATCTTTTTAGATTCTTAAGGCGATTGAGCTCTCCTATAAAAAGTTGCCCCAATGCATTATTTGAAAGAGTAAGCTCCTCCACACCTTGTATCCCGGGTATTTCGCTTAAACCAACTAACTGCGTTATTCCCTTTCCCCTTAAATCCAACCTGCGTCCCACTATAACTTTTTCCTCAGGGG
>JABCYS010000072.1 GCA_013290085.1 Candidatus Babelota bacterium | reverse complement strand
AATACATCGTTCCAATTGGGGTCCCCATCGAAAAAAACTAAAGACGGGGTCAAAGTTATGCAAGTTCTACTTTTGCGCCAACTTCTTCAAGTTTTTTCTTCATCTTTTCAGCATCAGCTTTTGAAACTGATTCAGCGATGACAGCTGGTGTTTCTTCTGTTAGCTTCTTAGCATCAGAAAGCGCAAGATTAGGAATAACTTCACGCAATGCTTTAATTACTTTGATTTTTTCAGTACCAGCATCTGCAAGTGATACTTTATATTCACTTTTTTCTGCTGCTACTGGAGCTGCTTCTGCTGCTGGAGCAGCCGCTGCTGATGCCATTGGCATAGCTGCTGAGATACCAAATTTTGACTCAAGAGCTTTAACAAGATCAGCAAGTTCAAGCACCGTCATATTACCAATTTCGTCAACGAATTTTTCGTAAGATTTTGCTGCCATTGCAATCCCTAAAAATTAAAAAGAAACATTAAACAACTATTATCATCTACAATACAAAACAAAATGAACTTACCACTATGCTTGTTTTTGCTTTTCAATCTCTTTTAAAGCGACCAAAAGCTTTACAATCACAGAATTAAGTCCACATACAAACGAGTTCAATGGAGCATTAAGCGTACCACACAACTGAGCAAGTAGTACTTCTTTTGATGGAAGAGATGCAATACGAGAAATTGCTGTTCTATCCAAAAGCTGTGCATCCACGCAACCAGCGACAAGACCAAGTGATTCATTCTTTTTTGAAAAATCATTAAGAGTTTTTGCTATACCTGAAATTTCAGATGAGTTATACGCAAAAACAACCCCTACCTGATTCTTACAATAAGAAAGAAGCCCCTCAACGCCCTCAACATTTACAAGTGCTCGTTTAACAAGCCGCATCTTTGCAACTTTGAGCGCGCCGCCTTTTTCACGCAATTGCCTTCTTAATTGTTGCATTTGAACAACAGTTAATCCGGAATAGTTAACAAAAAAGGTGCCCTTATTTGCCAAAAAATCTTTCCGAAAAAGTTCAACAACCGATTCTTTTTGTTGTCGATTCATTGCAACCTCTTTACCTATAAAGAACGCACAAATTCATCAGGATTAATCGGAATACCAATGCCCATTGTTGAGGACACTGTCATCTTTTTTAAATACTTGCCTTTAGCTGTTGCCGGCTTTGATGCCACAACTGCTTTGACTAAAGCATCCAAATTATCATGAAGTTTTTGAACATCAAATGAAACTTTACCTACTGAAAAATGAATAATGCCCTGTTTATCATTTCTGAAGAAAACACGGCCTTTTTTTAAGTCAGCAATAATTAATTCGACATCAAACGTAACCGTACCTACTTTTTTATTTGGCAACAGTCCACGAGGGCCCAATATTCGCGCAAGCACACCAACTGCACCCATGACATCAGGTGTTGCTACCGCATAATCAAAATCAAGCCAACCACCTTGCACTTTTTCAATCAGATCTTCCATGCCTACAAAATCAGCTCCAGCTTTTTTTGCTGCATCGGCATATTCACCTTTTGCAAAAACAATAATGATTTTCTCTTTTCCTTTGCTATGAGGCAAAACAACAGAACCACGAACTGTTTGTTCACCCTTAGCCGCATCTATGCCTAAATTAATAGCCACATCAACTGACTCATCAAATTTGACAAAGGAAAGATCTTTAATTTGTTGAAATGCTGCATCTACACCAAGATCACTACTAGGCTTTTTTGATACCGCAGCTTGATATTTTTTTCCATGCTTAGCCATTATATTTTCCTAGCTCAATCAACAACGTCAATTCCAATACTTCGCGCACTGCCAGCAACAATTTTTTTCGCCTGATCCATATCTATTGCAGTCAAATCTGGCATTTTAATTTTTGCAATTTCTTCGATATCTCTCCACGAAATTTTTCCAACTTTAATCTCATGTGGACGAGATGAACCTTTTGTAAGATTAATTCGTTTTTTGATGAGCTCAGTAGTTGGTGAAGTTTTCACCCTAAACTCAAATGTGCGATCTGTGTATACAGTAATTTCTACCGGTACAGTTTCGCCTTTGCGATTGGCTGTTTGAGCATTAAATGCCTTACAAAACTCCATAATATTAACTTGATGTTGACCAAGTGATGATCCTACTGGAGGAGCTGGAGTCGCACTACCACCCTGAATCAGAAGCTTAATTTTTGCTTTAACTATTTTTGCCATGATAGACAATTACCTCACTGATTATCGCTTAATTTGATGAAAGCCAAGTTCAACCGGGGTCATTCTGCCAAAAATACTAACCATAACTGTTAATTTTTCGTTATTATAGTCTACGCTATCAATAATACCAACGAATCCGGCAAACGGTCCCTCAACTATATCTACCTCACTGCCAAGCGAGAACTCTTCTCGCGTAGTCTCAACCGCAACTTCCCCTTTAACTTGAGAAACAATACGATCAATCTCTTTTTGTGATATTGGCTCAGGATTTTTGCCCCCCAAAAATCTCAAGACTCGAATGCTTGCCGTTACAACACGGAGTGACTCGGGAGTCATTTCCATTTCAGCTAAAATGTAACCAGGAAAAAGCTGCTGATCGGCACTGTCATCTGTTGCAAACATTGGTTTTGCTTTAGCAGATGGAACAAGAATTTCACCAAAGAAATCTTGCATCCCTTCCGCCTGAATTCGCTTCTCAATGTCTAGCTTAGCTGCTTGCTCATAACCTGCATACACTTGTACAACATACCAGCGCTTCATATGATCTTTGTCCTGTCAAATCTAATAACCACCATACAATTTAAAAACAAGCTTCATTAAGTCTGTCAGTCCTTTATCAACTAAACCTAAGTAAATTGAAAAAAAAGACATGAGCAGCAAAACAACAACCGTTGCTCCTATCCACTCATCAAATTTAGGCCACGTAACCTTTGAAAGCTCAAGTTGCACGTCTTTAACAAACTGCGTTACATCTTTTATCATTTTTTCTCTTCTTTTTAAATATCTTTTTAATGGCAGGCCAGGAGGGACTTGAACCCCCAACCGGCAGATTTGGAGTCTGCTGCTCTACCAAATTGAGCTACTGACCTACAAAGGGCCTATTTAGTTTCTTTATGCTCATTGTGTCTACGGCAACGCGCGCAATATTTACTCAACTTTAAAGAACCTATAGTTCTTTTTTTTGAAACCACTTGAGTATAGTTACGTTCTTTGCATATTTCGCAAACCAAATGAGTTGTTTTTCTATTTTTTGCCATAATTATAAAGACGATTAAAAACCTTGATTCCAATGATTCTATCTGGAGCCCGCGACCGGGATTGAACCGGTGGCCTCTTCCTTACCAAGGAAGCGCTCTACCTCTGAGCTACGTGGGCATGAACCGTAATCCTTACGGTTTATTATAGATTAATTAAAAAAACAGAAAAAGACAAACTTTTTACATACCTATTGTGTATTAGAAATCAGAAAGATGATGCTTATATAAAAATGGAGCCGGCAACAGGATTCGAACCAGTGACCTGCTGATTACAAATCAGCTGCTCTACCAACTGAGCTACGCCGGCCTTATACTCATTCTGGAGCGGGAAACGAGGGTCGAACTCGCAACCTACAGCTTGGAAGGCTGTCGCTCTGCCAATTGAGCTATTCCCGCAGATTTCAATTCTCCTTCGCGTAAAGCTTCTGTAAAGCTACAAAAACGCGACTGGAGAACACGTTCGCTTTTCTTAATCTTTTTAAATTATCAATCTTTTTTGATAATTTAGCCACCTTTAACAAGATGACCTGCCATTCATCCCTCAACAAGCGAAAAATGGTGGCGAGGGCTGGATTCGAACCAGCGAAGGCATAGCCGATGGATTTACAGTCCACCCCCTTTGGCCGCTCGGGAACCTCGCCGCACCCAAGCACATTCCACAGGCTTGTTCAACTATAATATTGCTTTTCTCAATTGATTTCAACTTAATTCTGACGAAAACCTCATTATTTTATAAAAATCTTTAAATTTTTCTCTTTTTTATGCTAAATACCCCATATAGCCCATTTCTATGAGAAAAACACATCCGTTTGATAAAAACAAAAAACCATGATATAATTAAAACTGAAATAAAATAAATAAGGTTTTTTGCCCCAAAACTCTACAATTAGGAACTTACATGAAAAAACAATTTTTTCTTTTCTTAGCCATATTATCCCTACTTTCAACAAGACCAACATACTCGATGCAGCCAGCAGCAGCCAAAACTGCCAGTGAATTAATCAAGCTTATCACTAAAAAGGCATTTTCAGGATCTATGACCGGACTTCACTGGACCATTGCTGCAGGTCAATCTTTTCATGCAGGACTAACGCGAGCACATGCACTTTGGGATGAAAAAAAAACATTTGCAAATCTTGCCGATGCCGATGAAGACACTACACAATTCATAAAGTGTTATTTAGAAAAAACACATCATACAACAATTAATGCTGTAAAAGTAGACCTTGGCATGCGCACACCTATGGAATGCATTAACAAACATATAATCATATCTTACTCTGCTGCTCGCAAAATAGAAGAAGCCCTAGAAACTAACAATCAAACAATCCTCAACGAATATCGCGGTATACTGGATCATGAAAACAACCATATAGAAAGTAATGATCTTATGTGGCGTACAGCTGCCAACTTCACAT
>JABCYS010000071.1 GCA_013290085.1 Candidatus Babelota bacterium | reverse complement strand
TGTATGGTGGTGTCATTCGGCAGAAAATACAAAGCAGTAGTAAGCTTTATGGCACAGTCATTACTCACCGGTATAATTTCTTGCACCGATCCCTTACCAAAGGTTCGTGTTCCAACTAAAAATACCAGGAGCTTGTCCTGTTTCTTGTCGCCACTTTGTTGTGCAATTTTATCTGAATGTACCTGAAGGCACCCAGCCAAGATCTCTGCAGCAGAAGCAGTGTAATTATTCATTAAAATAAAAATAGGAAGGGGGCCGGTACTTATGGGATTTGTTTGAGTGACATATTGTTCAATGACATTGTTATTTCTATCCTTGGTTACCACCACAAGACTTTTGGGGCTTACAAAAAGACTGGCAATATCAACAGCAGAAACTAAAAGCCCACCCGAGTTGTTCCTTAAATCAAGGATCAGCCCTTTATATTTTTGCTTCTGCGATTTTTTGATGAGGTCCGAAAGTTGTTTTACCGCGTTATGACTAAAGGTATTAAGATGCAAATAATAAACATTGTGATCTTTGAAATAATAACAGAGAGAACTTTTCTCTTTAATCACATCACGCGTTATATTAAATGCCAATGATTCGGGATAACCTTCTCTCATAACTTTAATATGTACGGTGGAATGACGCTGCCCTTTCAATTTCGCTGTTGCTTCATCGGTTGTCATACCACGAAGAGCAGAACCATCAATTTCAATTATCTTATCGCCCTGACGAATGCCGGATTTTTCAGAAGGACCTTCGGGAATTGTGTCGAGGATAACGAGAAATTCATCATCGGCGGCCTTGTTGGCAATAACAACGCCGATGCCAAAAAATTCACCACTCGTAGACTCTAAAATATTTTTATAGGTTTTTTGATCAAGAAAGCTTGAGTGAGGGTCAGCACTCACAAAAGAGTTGATTGCTTTGGCAAGATTTTCTTGTGGATTGAGATCTTTTACGTAGTACTTTGTTTTTACTACATGCGCTGCCTCAGCGAGTGTTCTTGACCAATCATAAAAAGCCTTATCAAACTGATCTTCAGGAGATAAAGCGGAAGGCGCGGGTGGCGCACTTGCAAGGGAAGCGTATGAAAGCCCGACTATTACTACGAGTTTGATTAGCTTCATTTTTTTAAATCTCCTTTTTGTATCCTTTTAAAAATGACCTTTTTTCAAGCCTTAACGTTAGCTTTCTGCGTAAGAAAAATCAACATGGATTCTCTGATCCCAATAGTAACACCTGAGAGTTGCTTAAAAAGCTCTTGCAATGAATACCAGTCTTGCAAGGCCTTGCAAAGCAGGTGCTCGCGAAGGTATCTTGGTGGGGACGAAAAAACATGAGCAGAGGAGAACAAATGAAATTAGTAAAACGAACGTTTCTACGTGTTTTTTTTGGTATTGAGATAGTAATTTTTACTTTTATGTACCTATTTGGTACACAAGGCATTCGTGTATTGCGGCAACTGCAACGTGAAAATAAAACACTTGATTCTGAGATTCAACAATTGCATGACCACGTGAACAACTTAGAAGAACAGGCAGTTGCATGGAAATCAGATGCTTTTTATAAAGAGAAAGTTGCCAGAGAACGTCTGCACATGGCCCGCAAAAATGATGTCATTTTTTATACTGATTAGGAGATTGTATGTCCTTTACCTTACCAAGATTGCCCTATGAATATAGTGCCTTAGAACCGTACATCGATACCCTTACCATGGAGATCCACCACAATAAACATCATCAAGCATATGTTGATAACCTTAATAAAGCGCTTGAAGGTTATCCGGAGTTACAAAATAAAACACTGATCGAATTGGTGAGTAACCTGAATGCCATACCAGAAGCTATCAGAACAGCCGTGCGCAATAATGGTGGCGGACATGAAAACCACTCACTGTTTTGGCGCATGATGAAAAAAAATGGTGGCGGCGAACCGCAAGGAAAATTGGCCGATGCAATCAAGAAAAAGTTCGGAACTTTTGCCGCATTTCAAAATGAGTTTAACACGGCAGCAAAAACAAGATTTGGAAGTGGGTGGGCATGGCTCATAGTAAATAAAAAGGGTGATCTCGCCGTTACTTCATCAGCTAACCAAGATACGCCGCTGTCTGATGACCAGAAGCCACTCCTTGGGCTTGATGTTTGGGAACATGCCTACTATTTAAAATATCAAAACAAACGCCCGGATTATATTAATGCATGGTGGCACGTGGTTAATTGGGAAACGGTCTATGAGAATCTCGAAAAAAGCGGTCTTTGATAGTGGTCAAAAATTCCCATTTCTTTATACTCGAAAAAAGTGAATTCTAAATAACGCCACCACCTATTTTAAAGAGATTCTATGAGCGACGAAATTCAACCAGGTACCCCCGCAATTCCAACAGAGCGTAGTGAACATGAAATTCGTATGGAGAAAGTTGCCCGCCTCCGAGCCATGGGCATAGAGCCCTGGCCTCCTACTGAGCAGGTAACCAGTACCGCTCAGCAGATTTTAGAAAACTACTCACCAGAAAAAGAATCAGAAGAATATACCATTGCTGGTCGCATCATGACCCTGAGGCTGCATGGCAAAACAGCCTTTGCTCACGTACAAGATCGTTCTGGAAAACTACAAGTCTATATCCGGCAAGATGTCCTCGGCGAAGAACAATTTAGTTTTATCCAACAATATATTGATATTGGGGACATTGTTTGGTTTAAAGGAACTTCCTTTAAAACAAAAACGGGTGAAATTACCCTGAAAGTTGTAGATTTTGAACTTTTGAGTAAATGCCTCTATCCGCTGCCGGAAAAATTTCATGGCCTGGCAGATGTTGAAATACGCTACCGTCAACGCTACTTGGATCTGATTAGCAACCCTGAGAGCAAAGAAAAATTTAAAAAACGATCAAAAATTATCCAGATGCTTCGGGACTATCTGAACTCGTACGACTTTCTAGAAGTTGAAACTCCCATGCTGCACCCAATCCCTGGTGGTGCTGCGGCCCGACCATTTGTTACCCATCATAATACCTATGACATGGATTTGTTTTTACGAGTTGCTCCCGAACTGTATCTAAAACGTCTGGTAGTAGGTGGCTTTGATCGGGTGTATGAAATAAATAGAAATTTTCGCAATGAAGGCGTCTCAACGCGCCACAATCCTGAATTTACCATGCTTGAATTTTACATGGCGTATCATGAGTACCATTTCATTATGAACTTTGTTGAAGCTATGATTCGCCATGCAGTAATTGAAGTATGTAAAACCGGCCAGGTGCCGTATGGTGAACAGATAATCGATTTTGATAAACCGTTTGCCCGCATATCTCCCCGCCAAGCTTTGGCGGAATATGCAAAGATACGAGAAGAAGAGCTGGCTCCGCAGGCCATAGATACTCTTCTGAAAAAACATGCGATAGAAATGCCAAAAGAGAGCTCGGTTGAACGTAAGATATTTGCATTATTTGAAAAATTAGCAGAACCGCACCTGATACACCCAACCTTTATTGTTGATTTTCCTGTCGAAATATCACCGCTGGCAAAACGTGATCCTAAAAATCCCTATCTTGCAGCACGGTTCGAACTTTTTGTAGCGGGCATGGAACTATCAAACGGATTTAACGAGCTTAATGATCCCATGGATCAAGCAGAACGATTTAAAGACCAAGCGCGCCAACAGGCAGGAGGCGATGTCGAAGCCATGCACTATGACGCAGATTATGTGCATGCTCTTGAGTATGGCCTACCGCCAACCGTTGGTGTTGGCATAGGGATAGACCGTCTTACCATGCTTTTAACTGATACAACATCTATTAAGGATGTGATTCTCTTTCCAACACTCAAAAGAAAAGACCTCTAAATTAAAAAAGGAGAGCAATGAGATTTCTTGTTAGAAGCTACCTGGTAGCAACGATCTTTGCATCAGGCTCTTTCATTCATGCCATGGTCCCTAATGCCGACCCATTTTTTTATACGTGGATTCAATCGGGAAATCCCTATCGCAAAACAGTTGCAAAGGTGAAGTCGTCGGATCTTTCTGACGCAGAAAAAAACTTTCTCCAAAACCGCTCGGTGGTGGTAAAACAGGCGGTAGAAACCATTGTTAGTCAATCTATCACCGTTAATCAAGTTCCTCGCATTGCTGTTGCAGGCAGTGGTGGTGGATACCGTGCCATGATTTCATTAATAGGTGCTCTTGAAGGGCTGCAAAACAATGGCCTGCTTGATGCAATAACGTACCTCGGCGGAGTTTCAGGAGGCACCTGGTGCATTATGCCCTGGGTAGCCTCAGGAGAATCAATAACAAACTTTAAACTCGATCTTTTCCCCACGCTTGCTCAAGGTCTGTTGAACATTACAGCGGCGCGAGACGTTAATAATGTTGCAATTACGTTGCTTGCCAAGTGGGTTCTTAAACAGCCGGTGGGCCTGGTTGATTTGTATGGCGCAACGCTGGCCAACAATCTCTTATTAGATAATAAACTAATGCGCTTAGGTCAGGACCTTTCCCCTCTCGTGGCAGATGGATCCTATCCTTTGCCGATTGGATGTGCTTTGGGGGGGAACGATGTGCAATCATATCGTTGGTTTGAATTTTCTCCGTTTGAAATAGGAAGCACTGAACTTAATGCCTACATACCTACCTGGGCATTGGGGAGAGCTTTTAACAAAGGAACCTCAACTGATTTTGCGCCAGAACAAA
>JABCYS010000070.1 GCA_013290085.1 Candidatus Babelota bacterium | reverse complement strand
TAGAAGGTCTAAAGGTATGCGTTCCATCCCAATCGGTTCCACCATTAGACAATAACACCGGCACGGTACCATAACGTGTCCAATTAAGACCATCACTACTATATGCCAAGCCTATTCCTTCAGAACTAGGAATCGGAGTTTCACTTGCAATGTCATAGAACATCACATAAGGGAAGGTAAACGGTTGCCCCGGAACGGATGTTGCTGCTGGATTATGGATCATAAATCCTGGTCCGTAGAGATGATAAAAATAAGTACCAGATGGACCAAAGACAATAGGCGATCCTAAATCTTGTGTTATCGCTTGCGTTGTTGTCCATGTTAAGCCGTCGTTCGATTGAGCATATTGAATAACATCGGGAGTAGTGCCAACACTGCCTGTCCAATACCACATTTTGTATTGATATGAGCCACCGCCAAAACCATTCTTATCATAAAGAATACATGGATGGTATGCAGGAGTCGGGATATTGGTCTCACCTTTCAGCGTCCAAATTACGCCATCGTTTGAATAAGATAGGCCAATGCTACCATTGGTGTCTGCTCCTTGGTGCCACATTTTGTAAGAAACTTGATCACCATGTCCCTTAAATTGTTTATCATCAAAAACAACACACGGGAAAAAATCTTCAGGTAATGTTTGAGATGGATATGGATCATAAATTGGATCTGTTGGATACTCCGTCCATGAAGTCCAAAAGGAAGCTGCCAGGGGAGCAGTAATAATGACTAAAGATAGCGCCAGAAATTGTAGTTTAGAATGCATCTTCATGAGATGATCTCCTAATTTGGGTTTTTTAAGGTACAACATTCTATTACTATGATGATCATTTTCTTAAATCAAGAGTTGTTAAAAAACATTCAAAAAGAACTTTCAACTACTACTCAGTTACCTGAAAATATTTTCTGAGCGTTTAAAAAACAAACGTGAAATAAAGCCAGCCGGTAAATGTTTTTGCATCAAATTTATGGGCCCTGCTCACATTGACACCTATCCCGTACACCAATGGTTTGTCAAAAAAACTTTTGAGGTTGGCGCGAGACAACGTTGCATACCAGCTGTTACGCGTAAAGACGCAGCTCTTTATTTTTTCTTGCGGCAGAATAAGGGCTTGGTCACTAAAAACAGTGGCGTTATAGCCCGCTTCCACACTGGTAAGCCCTTCTCGATACTGAAGTGCGAGCAATAAGTCGGTCACATTACCTGGTTGGATTTGGCCGCCGGTAGGCAGAATAGGATCCCACGAACGCTCAAAGCCGTGAAGAATCCGTCCCTGGGCAATAGCTGCGAAAGATCTTTGAAGAGAATCAAAAAAACTATAGGACACTTCACCTCCTATCCCAACACTATAAATGCGTGTCCCGACAAAAGGACCAAACCTATCGCACAGACTGATATCAGTTTTAGCAGGAATACCAAGGACACCGTAGCCTACGAGTTGGATCTTTTCTCCCATGAATGCCCTGCCCCCTGCCGCAAGAACAATATCATCTATACCAACCGATGAGTGTTCAAATGTGGGTGTACCTTTATACTCCCCATGATCTCGTTCAATACCGGTGGTTACCTCCAGCCACAAATTTTTTGACGCCACATAGCGTAGGTTAAAGAGTGAACCAAAAATATGGCGGTCTTCACAGGTATCCACAGCAAACGTTTGGTCTACGATATGGCTTGTACGCGAATAGTAGATAGGGACTGCGGAGACGAGCAGCCGTTTTTTTTGTTTTATCACCGGTTCGACATTAAATACCCGGCGCACTTTTAGGTTGTAGGAAAGTGGTATCGCCTGAATGGCAGGGATAACACAGGAGAGAAGAAGAAGAAGAAGAAGAATGCTTACAAATTTTTTCACCACTTCACACTACTCTAAAAATTTTAAGCCTTAACCACCACTGAAGAAAATTTACTGTTTATATAGACGGTTAGTACGGGTTCTGAAGCGCCATGAAGATTTACATACTCAGAACTCATTTGGTATCCAGGGAGATCTACCGTTCCAAATGCCGTATCTGCCTTCACCCGCAGCGGCACATCGAGCGGCAAGAAAACAGTAACATGTGCAAAGTTACTGCAAATGGAGATGGTTTTAGGAGCGGTAAGGTCATTTAAATAGCGCAGATCTATAGTGCTTGAGGTAAATGCCACCTCATAATTATCGCCCTTTTTTTCTTCTTTGTGGCATGCGGTAAATGGATGGCTCAACGTTCGTGGAAAGAAAAGTATTTTAATGCCCAAGACAAAAAGAAAGGCGGCAAGTAACAATTTAAATACCGGGATATGAAAGCCGAAAATAGCATTACAAAGGATGGAGAGACCCGCGAGCGTCAGAATAGAACCAAAAACAAACGACATCATGGAAAAACCTTTGAAATTGTACATAGTTATCTTCTTTATATTTTTTGCTTAGGACTAGAGACATTTAAAAATAAAGTGGACAGGTATTTTAGCTGATTTTTAAAAAATCAGACACAGGAAATTGTTTTTGCTGAGCACTGACTTTTAATCATGTGCAAAAAAACAGTTTCTTTAAAAAACCACTTAAGAAACGGGGTCAAAAGTCCAACCTTTGAAAAACCGCGTTAGAACGCCAGCTTTATTGCGACGATCGATTTCGGCTCTGAGCAATGTACGAATTTTCTGCATATCGGCATCATTTGGATACAGTGCGCTCATATCCCGTAGAACATCAGCAGCTGTTTTTTGTCTGTTGTTTTTAATACTCAACTGAAGGCAATCCGTTTTCAATAACCATTCAACAAAGTCTGGCTTTCTCTCTCTTATAGCTTGCATCAAAAGAGTGCTACCATCAGAAGATTTGAGGTTCAGCATGAGATAGCTATCGTGCCGGGCACCCATTATCCTAGTAAATAATTCCAAATCACACTCAGCAATAACAGCCATGAGCCCGCGTAGATCTTGTCGTCGACGATGCAGCTCTTCCCTTATTGCTTCCCCTGATACAGGAATCTCAGTGCTGGCGGTACATATTTGTACCATAAAAAACATGCCGAATAACATAGTGAGTCGTACTCTATTTTCCATAACCCCGTCTCCTCATTTAACAACACTCTCATTACATGGACCTAACATGGACCTATTTTTAAACTTAGAGCAAATGTCATGGAAATAGCAAAAATTAACGCAGCAAAATTACTTTGCTGCGTTAACTATTTAGGAATCTTAAGATGTCGTTCCTAAAAACAGCGTGCCTTCATCACAAGAAGCACATTTTTTTAGCAAACATTAGAATTTAAGCAGTTAATTGCTTGTTGAGCAACAGTTTTTCTACCTCACTCATCTTGGAAACCAAGGATTCATTGAGGCTGTGCTCACGCACGAGGTCAAGTGCAGTTTGGCCATTCGCATTTTGAGCTGAAGCATCCAGCCTTCTTTCTCTGAGCAGGGCTTCTATTACTTTATATCTGTTAGAAATATTTGATGCCCGCATAATTTCTTGAAACGGCTTGGCTATTATCATGCGCCACAGAGCTCTGCAGATTTTCACACAGCCAATCAGGCCTGCAATCGCAAATAGAATAGTTAGAATCGGAAGAATAAGAACTAAGAGCATTCCAATAATTGCCGCTAACGCAGCAGTGTCTGGTCCCGCCATGACCCCTACACCAAGGGACAACCAATAAAGCGCTGAGGGAGTTAACAATAAGGTACCCACAACCAATCTCTTAAGTTCGCGCGGAATGGAGACCGTCCCTTTATTTATTTCATCGATCAAGCGCTTAATGGCAAAACTCAAGATAGGATCCTTATCTTTGCCGACCTTACAGTTCGGGTTTGCATTGAGTAGGGCCATCGCGACATCATCATAGTTGCCCTTATTCACCGCATCGATGAGTTCTATATCGCCGCAACGTATGGTTGAAACAAAAAAGGCTACAAATAGTAAAAAGCTAGGGATTTTAATTCTATGCATGAGTTATCCTGTAGAGTTAAAAAGTGTTGTGTTATGCATCTGTTCTACTGCCCATTATGATACTCGTTTTTTTTAAACTTGGTACCGCCAGCGGTCCTATTTAGTCACCAAAAAGCTGGGGGTTGGCTTGAGAAAATTCCAAAAATTCGTGATGTTCCCGTGCGAAATCTAAGCACATTTCTAACAGCTCTGAGGCGAATTCCTTATCATCAATACCGAAGGCCAAAAGGTTCATCTTAAATTCCTCATAAGATGTGACAATGACCGCTATACAAGCAAGAAGTGTACCCAAATTAAGTGAAGTTTCGGGATCGTCCATATCTACGGCTAAATTAAAAGGCTCTATCACTAAATCACCAGCTGCTTTATCCGCTGCTGTATCCAGTTCCTCAAAAGCATCTAAAAATAATTCTGTGACGAGTTCCGCCAAAAATTGTAATTGTTGATTTTCCTTACCTGTTTGCTCGTTATTTGGGTGCTCAACAGCTTGACCCTCGGATTGAGCATTTTCTAAAGATTCTTCGTATGCATGTTCTGCCTTTAAGCACATTTCTAGCAGCTCTTGAGCAAATGCTTTATCATCGACACCGAAGGTCAAAAGGTTAATCTTAAATTTCTCATAAAATAAAGCGATGAGAGACATATATGAAAGAAGCTTGCCCCATTCAAATGCTACTTCAGGGTCATCCATATCGGGCGGTACATTAGCAGCTTTTCCTTCTGGGACATTTAGCTTCGCTAAAGCTTTTAAAAAGAATTCTGTAATTAATTCCCCTAAAAATTGTACACGTTGATTTTCCATGTTTGGTTTCTCGTTGTTTTGGTTAAACATATTCCCCTCTCAGCTCACTTAGTTTATCAAAAGGAGGAGTCCCAATTTACAAGCAAACGTATACTTACCTGCCCCAGGCAATCCAAAAATCATAATGCGCATTTGCTAGACTCCGAAATTAAGGAAACACGGCACTTTAAAAACTAATCACTATCGGCCATACAAGAATCAATCCACC
>JABCYS010000069.1 GCA_013290085.1 Candidatus Babelota bacterium | reverse complement strand
ATTTTTACAAAAACAGTTTTACGCTTGCTAAGTATTTAGCGCCGCTTCAACACAACGATGCCGTAGCCGATGGCGATCTTATTTGGATCCCTGGACATGTTATGGTGGTCAGCTCAGTTGCAAAAGCAAAGTTGGTAGAAGCGCGGCATTACAGTCATGGGTATGGAAAAGTGCATGAGATTTCCCTGGCACAACAGTTTCAGGGAATAGATAGTTATGAGAAATTAGCAAAAACCTTTTTTTCAAAAAGATCACTCAAGCGTTTGGATAAATCAGGCAAGGTAGTGCAAGTGATACCGGAATTTAAGATTCTAAAATTGGCAAGTGTGTGGCATTAAACCAACTTATGCCAGCACCCGCTTAGCGTAAGCGATACCAGCTAAAACAAGCCCACTTACAATGTACACAAGCGTTATTATAAAAAAGACAGGAATGTCGTAGAAGAAGCTTGCTACAAATAGCAGTGCCGTAAGCCCCATGAGTAAACGAAATACAATCGCATACACGGTACGCTTTTTAAATGATGGGAATGGAATCGCACTTACCATTAGAAAAGCAAGGAAGAGCACAACTCCGGCAAGCCACCGCTCGTCGAGCAGAAAAGAAAAAAAGTTCTGGGAGATGCTGTCGCGATAATACACCAAGCTGGCAATAAACATGGCAACTATGGTTGTTGGCAATCCCTTAAAAAAATCTTCTTTGTTGTCAGGACTGATGATATTAAATCGTGCAAGCCTAAAAAGACCGGCACACAGAGCTATGGACAGTGCTGCTATAAAAAAATAATGAGCATGTTCGTAACTGCTGTAGAGTAAAATCATGGGTGCGAGACAAAATGAAACCGCATCGCACAAAGAATCAAGCTCCATACCTAGATTACTGGTGACTCTGAAATAACGGGCAAGTCTGCCATCAAAACCATCCATTAAAGCGGCACAGAGAATGAATAAGGCTGATAATTTGGTGTCCCCCTCAAGGGCGCTAATAACTGAAAGAAAGCCAAAGGCGGCGTTACCGAAAGTAAAAAGATAAGGAATAGCGAAGAGCGTTTTTTGATAACGCTGCTTACCCCGTACTTTTTTAAATATCTTTAAACTGATATTCATTTAAAACCTCCCCAGTATTGTCTTCCCCCCGGATACGCGATCGCCCACGTTTAATTTTACTGAACATGATGCCGGTAAAAACAAATCAACACGGGAGCTAAATTTAATCATACCAAAAGCATCACCCTGTTTTAAAGAGTCGCCCTTTTTTACCCAACAACAAATCCGCCGCGCAATGGTACCGGCTATCTGGCGTACCATAATAGTCCCGTAGGCTGTTTTGAGAACAATATCGTTACGCTCGTTAAGCTCAGAACTTTTTGGTAAAAAGGCCATCATAAATTTCCCCGGTTGATACATCACCTCTTCCACAATCCCGCTCACCGGGATCCAGTTAACGTGAACATCGAAGGGAGAAAGGAAAATAGAAACACGATAGGCATAACCACCAGGCAACCTACTTTGCGGATCGTAAATAATAGATACCACCTTGCCATCTGCGGGAGAAATGATGCTTCGCTCATTCGCACCTTGTTCCGGTTCACGCTTGGGAAAACGGAAGAAATAGAAGAGGAACAGGAAGAGGAGAATGCACGGATACAATAACGGTTTAAAGAAAAAGAAGGAGAACACGCTCACTCCCGCTAAGGCGATGAGGTACGCTCTCCCTTCAGTCCACAGAAGATTAGAAGTTAAAAAACGCAACATAACAAGATCCTAAATTGAATTTTTTAATCAAAAAATGACAAGGATGCCAGTTTAGCCCAAGAAGACGGGTAGTCAATCAACCTGCTCCCAGCAAAACCCTTTCTAGCTTACTGTTTTAGACTGGTTGCCCAGTTAAAAGTGCTCTTTTTAATCGAGGCGCTTGGTTCACCTGCCCTACCAAAAGAAAGCCTTGCAACCGTTCTCCATCAAATACGGTAGCGTGGTAGAAATCGGGACCGGACTGCACTTTGATTCGGTGGTGCGGCAAGGGGGTAAGGACAGAACCGGCGGTAACGAATTGCGTACCAAAGAAGGAAGAACTTACAACTGCAGTGATGCCGGGATATTTTTTTTGCTGACCACTCATAGCATATGCCGCTATCATTCCCTGCATCATAGCATCCGGCCAGGTAGCGCTTGGTACCAGGTTGCCGCTCATTTGGTCTCGAACCATACAGCAATCCCCTCCTGCCCAAATAGCATCGTCACTCGTTTGCATGTATTCATTGACCACCAGATACCCATCCTGTAGTTGGAGCCTTGCCGCGTGGGCTAGTTCATTATTCGGGCGCAATCCGGTAGCAACAATCACCAGAGCAGCCTTAATCTCACGCCCATCATTCAGGCGCAGGCCGTGTACGGTAGTTTCATCCGCAAGCAGTTCTTTAGGCTCACTGTTTTTTAGTAAGGTGATTCCTTTTGAGGTCATCATAGATTCAATGAGAGATGACGCCTCTTGGTTAATAAATCGCCGCAGTACCTGCTCATGCCGACTGATAACGGTTACTTTTACTCCGCGCGTGGTTAAGGCATCAGCACACTCAAGACCACTTAATCCAGTCCCGACAACCACTGCTTGTTGAACCTTGTGCTCATGGGCATAGTTCAAGATGGCATTGCTGTCAGCTAAGGTATGGAAGGTGAAGAGCCCCGGTAATTTTTTGTTGAATGCTGGAGGAATAACCGGTGAAGAACCGGTACCGAGAAAAAGGGAATCATAGGAGAGTGATTGCCCATCATTGAGCGTAATTTTTTTTTGTTGAGCATCTAAATCAATAACTCGCTTACCCAGCAGAAGCTTTATCTGCTGTTGCTCAAAAAAATGCAGCGGCTTGGTTGTAACCTCATGCTCTTTTTTAGTGCCGCCCAGATAATCTGCCAAAAAACATTTATTGTAGGGAATTTCTGATTCATCAGAAATACAGATGATGGTAGATGCAGGATCGAGTGCTCGTAATTTATTAAGAACACCGAGTGCGGCTGCCGAGGTACCGATGATAATATGTGTTTTCATGGCGAGTTGTGATGATTCAGAGACCTTTTAACGATTGAATAATAGTAGTATGCCCATGAAGTTTAGCTTTAGCCACTGCCTCATCAATGTCACTTTGCGCTATGAAAGCCTTCTTTTTTAGAATAATTATTACCGCTTCTACATCACCCTGATCAGCTGCTATCATCAACCTGAGTCCTAATGCTTGTGAAGATTTCTCTTTTGCTACAGATCGCTCAATAAGGGAAAGCCGAGCTTTTTCAACTATTTGTTCAAAAGTTAGGTTAGTTGAAAAAGAAACTTGCACAAAGCAACAGGAAAGAAAAAAGAGGTGGTTACGCTTCATAAATATCCTCTCTTGGAACACAACTTATTTTTGTGACTTTTTTAGCATATTCAGAAATAGAGGATAATTGCTACTAAATTATTGAAGCTAAAGGAAAAGCCCCATCATTTTTGTTATTTTTGGTGCGCCCGACAGGAGTTGAACCTGTGGCCTACAGATTAGGAATCTGTCGCTCTATCCACCTGAGCTACGGGCGCTTATTATTTCCCGCGCTGTATGGCAACTGCATAATTGAAATCAAAAAAATAATTTTGCCACTGCTCATCAGTTGTGTTGTATTCTTTGTTGTTATGTATGAAATGGTCTATCAATGCTTCACGCGCCAACAGAATCTCTTTGAGCCGCTTTTCATTTTTCGGATCGGCGATAGTTAAATCTAAAAGATCGAGCGCTCGCGCAAATGCCATTTTGCTATCCTCCATCGCACCTCTTTGCTTCCACCGTATGGTTCTTTCAACATCTGCGCCAACATTTGCTAGTTGTTCCATAAGAGATAACTCAAACCAGCGTCCCGCGGCAAGATCTTTATGGAGCGCCATTTTCCACCGACTTCTCGACTACAATTTTAATTTTTGGTGCGCCCGGTAGGAGTCGAACCCACAACCTACGGATCCGAAGTCCGTTGCTCTATCCAGTTGAGCTACGGGCGCATCTTTTTCCCAAACATTTCAATGCTCAGGTAGTGTACCTAAAACTCCTATCCCTGTCTCGTGAAATAGGCAAGAAACTCTTTATTCCCTGATGCTCCTTCAATAGGAGATTCTATCGTTCCCTGACAGACAAATCCATAGGCTTCTATCCCAGGAACAACCCGAGCAAGGACCTCTTGATGCACTGCGGCATCCTTGATGATCCCACCTTTGCCAACCTGCTCTCTTTTTGCCTCAAATTGCGGTTTGATTAAGGTAATGAGTTCCCCATGCGGTTTGAGTACTGCAACTACTGCATCCATAATTTTCAGGAGTGAGATAAAGGAAAGGTCTAAGGTCACCAGATCAACTTTTTCAGGCAATGAGGTGAGCTCGCGCAAGTTAACTCGTTCCATAACGATGACCCGCGGATCTTTACGTATTTTTTCATGAACCTGGCCATAGCCAACATCAATGCCGTAAATTTTTTGTGCACCGCGCTGCAACAAACAATCGGCAAACCCACCCGTAGAAAGTCCGGCATCAAGAACTACTTTCTGCGCAACATCGACCTTAAAATGATCAAGCGCCTTTTCAAGTTTGAATCCGGCACGTGAAACATATTTTGGTTCGTGCAGATCAAGTTCGATCTTTGCTTCCTGGGCAATTTGAGTCCCCGACTTGGTTACCTTTTTGCCGTCAACAGTAACCTTGCCCTGCGTTATCAAACTTTGAATAAAAGTTCTGCTCAGCGTCGGGTGAAGTTCGGCCACCAGTTGGTCTAAACGTTTCTTCATGCTGACTTTTTTTGCTCCTCTACCGTTTTGAGAAGTTCTTGCATGGTTGAGGAAATTGGATAGTGATAATCTCGAGCGAACCGGCGCTCTTCAAGCAATGTCTGTTTCATGGGGAAGGCTACGAACACATTATTTTCTGTTTTAAAAGTAAGGAACTGTTCATTCTTTACTTTGCGCAATACGCCACGCAAATCCTTCAAAGTTTTAACCGGCTGCCCATTAACTTCAGTAATGATGTAG
>JABCYS010000068.1 GCA_013290085.1 Candidatus Babelota bacterium | reverse complement strand
CGGGCTCATGAAAAGGATGAGTTATCTCACTACTCATCAGCAACCTCCGATGTTGAGTATCAGTTCCCGTTTGGTTGGAAAGAGTTAGAAGGTATTGCGTATCGTGGTGATTATGATCTTTCACAGCACATGAAATTTTCTGGCAAAGATTTAGCAGTGTTTGATGAGCAAACGAAACAGTCCTACGTACCTCATGTGGTTGAGTGCTCAGTTGGCACTGACCGTTTGTTTCTTACCATCATGTTTGATGCCTATGCGGAAGATGTGGCAGAAGGTGAAACGCGTATTGTTTTACGTTTTCATCCTGATGTGGCGCCGTACAAGGCGGCATTTTTCCCGCTCACTAAAAAGCAAGAAGAACAAATGTCGAAAGTGTATGAATCGGCTAAAAAAGCGGGATACTCGGTGTTATACGATGAGAGTGGATCGATTGGTAAGAGATACCGTCGTCATGATGAGATTGGAACTCCTGTTTGTTTTACGTACGACTTTGAAAGTGATCAAGACCAGAGCGTCACGGTGCGGCATCGTGATACTATGAAGCAAGAACGTATTGCTATCGATAACATAAATGCGTACCTTGCCAATCTCCCGGCTCTTTTTAATCAGTAACGAAAGACATAAAGATCTTTATGATAAAAAAGATGTACAACTGGATGGGCACCAAAGTACACGCGCCACAAGCTCCCTTTTTTCTAGCTTCACTTTCGTTCCTCGAGTCACTCGTGTTCCCTCCTGTCGCGCCTATTTTGATCCTCTTTTGTCTGGAAAATAGGAAACGTTCTTTTTTCTATGCAGCAATCGCCACGGTCTTTTCTGTACTGGGTGGCATTGTAGCCTATTACCTTGGCTTTGCTTTGTGGGAAACAGTGGGACAAAGATTTGTTTTGTACGTCAGCACGCAGGAAGCATTTGATACTTTGGTCATGCAGTATAAAAAATATGAGGCGCTTACCATACTCATCGGTTCATTCACTCCTGTCCCCTACCGCCTAGTCAGTGTTTCTGCGGGATTTTGTCAGCTCCCGCTTATTCCTTTTATTGTTTATTCACTCATTGGACGTGGTGCTCGTTATTTTCTTGTCGGCGCTATCTTTTACCTCTGGGGTGTACAACTTAAGACATTTATTGACCGCTGGTTCAACCAGCTCGTACTGTTATTTATGGTAATCATGCTTGTTGGTTTTTTTATAATTTTCAAAGCGTAGTTCAAACTACTTAAGGAAAAATTTTTATGATTAAACCT
The DNA here is from genome assembly GCA_013290085.1 of Candidatus Babelota bacterium. Next base: position 3,802 of record JABCYS010000068.1, on the reverse strand, counting down.
CTTTTAAGAAAATTTGATGCTGTTATTACTCCTGCTAAAGAAGTTGTACAATCACTGGGCATTGTATTTGGCGACATTGGAACCAGCCCCATCTACACACTCGCTGTTATCTTTGCTTTTATCGCCCCAACTCCTGAAAATGTTATTGGCATACTTTCACTCATTTCATGGACCTTGATTTTGCTGGTGACGATTCAGTATGCCTGGCTTGCTATGAGTCTGAGTCAGAAAGGTGAAGGCGGCACCATTGTGTTACGTGAAATTTTAGTGCCTCTGCTGCATACCAAGCGGCTTAAATATATTGTTACCCTTCTCTCTTTTATAGGAATTTCGTTTTTAATTGGTGACGGCGTTCTTACCACGGCCATTAGTATTTTGAGTGCGGTTGAAGGGTTACGGTATATCCCGGCCATAGAACATCTCAATCAGAACATTTTAATTCTCATAGCCTGTCTTATTTCCATAGCGCTTTTTACCTTCCAACGAAAAGGTACGGAAACGGTCTCCATTTTCTTTGGCCCCATCATGGTCGTTTGGTTTCTTACCATCGGTGGTTTTGGTTTATGGTGGATCTCGCATGAACCATGGGTATTCCAAGCTCTTAACCCGGTGCATGGCATTCTGTTCATTACGCAGAACGGCTGGTCAGGATTTTTTGTTTTGGCAACCGTCATCTTATGCGCAACTGGTGGCGAAGCGCTTTACACCGACATGGGGCATTTGGGAAGAATTCCTATTATCAGGGCTTGGGGGTTTGCGCTCGTACTCCTGATTTTTAATTATTTTGGGCAAGGTGCTTTTTTACTGCAACATCCTTCCGACGAACCATTTTTTGAAATGATCTCACACGCGGCCCCTTCGTATTACATTTTATTTTTAATCTTAAGTGTTGTTGCAACGGTTATAGCTTCGCAGGCAATGATCAGTGGTATCTTTTCCGTTGTGTATCAAGGCATTACCACTGACATCATGCCAAAATTAAAGATCGATTATACCTCACGTAAATTACGTTCGCAGATTTACATACCTTTCATTAACTGGTTCTTACTCATTCTTTCATTATTAGCGATTTTACATTTTAGACATGGATATAATTTGGCAAATGCGTATGGTTTTGCAGCAACCGTTACCATGACCATCACCAGCATTATGATTACCACGATTTTTTATCTCAAAGAAAATTACGGCAAAATGTTGATTGCTGGTTCTCTTTTTCTCGTTAACCTCTCCTTCATTCTGGCAAGTACCTCTAAGCTGGCCTATGGAGGCTATTGGTCCGTCTTGATAGCTCTTATTCCGCTCAGTTTAATTCTGGTATATACCACGGGGAAAGCTAAGTTATATGAACTGATCCGCCCCATGACACTTCATGATTTTCTTGAGCGTTATAATGAGGAGCGCAAAGAGGCGGTGCTTATTCAAGGCACGGGTCTTTTCTTCTCAAAAGGTATTCGAAGAATTCCTTCCTACATGGTACACACCATGTTTAGCAACAACATCATGTATGAAGATAATGTTATTATTTCCATGACAACCTTGGATAAGCCGTTTGGCGTCAGCGCATCATTCCGGGAAGAGCCACTTGCTCCACGTTTGCGTCTTTTTGAAATACGTAAAGGGTACATGGAGATCATTAATCTGCAGAAGATTTTGAAGCTGGCAAAGATAGATCCAATCGTTATGTTCTATGGTGCAGAAGAGATAGAGACAAAAAATATTTTTTGGAAGATTTTTTCTCTCATCAAAAAGCTCACTCCTTCCTTTGTACAATTCTACAAGTTGCCGACCGATAAGTTGCATGGCGTTGTCATGCGCGTGGAGATGTAAGGGAAAAAGCTCTTTTTAAGAGTATACGCAACAACTTACATAATCCCGATCATTGCATGTGATTATTGCAATTAGAAAATAAGATTTGCTACTCTATAAGTATTAAAAGCACAGGTGGGAGAGAAAATGAATAATACTATAAAGTACCTTATGTTAAATGGTTTGTTGCTAACAACCTTTGCCACGTATCCTTTAACACCAAAGGAATCAGCAGATCGCATAAACAATGCCAATAAGCCATGTAATGCTGCATATGATGCACAAAAAGGCACGTGTCAAACCAATAACAAAGGATGTATAAATCGGGCTACGCGAGGCTACAATCGCTGCATGAGATTAACCTTGCTCAAAAATGCAAGCACATTAGATGAAGCAGAGGAAATTATGGAAGATTATCTAGAACTCGAACAAGGATTAAGTCCTGAGGAACGTGCTGCCATAGCCAAAGAATACAGTGTTGTGCAATATGAAAAAGAAAAAGCTGCTACTAGTACACAGGCTAAGAAAACAGTAGCGCCTTAAATAACCAAGCAATTTTCAAAGTTAACCAAAAAAAAGAGCTCTCAATTTCGAGAGCTCTTTTTAATTTTTAAAAATGAATTGATTTAAATCGTTTCGATTCTTATAACCGTAATTGGCTGACGATGGCCTTTCTTAACGGTAGATTTTTTACGTCTTTTGAACTTAAAGGCGATTACCTTTGGCCCCTTCATTTGCTTAACGATTGAAGCGGTAATTGGTGTGCTCAAGTGTGGTTGGCCGATTTCAATCTTACCTTCACCAAGTTTACGAAGAAGAACTTCTTTAAACTGGAGCTTTGCTCCTGGCTCACCTTCGATCTTTTCTATACCAATCGTTTTTCCTTCAATTGCTTGGTATTGCTTTCCGCCTGTTGCAAAGATGGCGTACTTATCAAAAGAGGCTACTTTTTCAGATTTTTCTACCATGGAATTTCCTTAATTCTTTCTATTTTTTTTGAAGGTTTTGAACGAACGGTAATCTTTTTAATAAAAGGTTCTCACAAGTGTATCAAAAAAACCGAAGCCCTCAAGAACTAACCTTTCTAATCAGGCTCTTTCCACCCCCCTACCCCCCTCAATCATTGCAGATAGAATAATGGAGGTGGTATGATAGCAATGAAGGATCCAATAAGAATTTTAGGGCTGAGGGGAAATTATGAAACGCTATCTTCCATTATTTATTACCATACTGATTGTCATGGGCATTGTAAGCTCTGTAAGCTATCTTTTATGGCGTAAAACAAGAGTGGAAAAAGCCACCACCTTTACCCTCGATCCTGCAAAGCGCCTCCAGGCTGAACAAACCTGCAAAATGCGCCTTAAGTATGATGAACTCCACAGGAAATGCAGTAAAAAGTCTGGGAAGAAGGAAGGCCTGTGCAAGGAAGACCTGGAGAAAAAGTTACAGGATTGTATTCATCTCGAACTCATACGTAATGCAGAGAGTATTGATGATGCCTTGGCTATTGAGCAAGAATACCTCGGTCGACCGTTAACTTCTGATGAGAAGCTGGCCGTTACTGCCGAAACCATGTTTGACGAGTACGAGTTGCGTTAAGTTTTTGGCTACTCAAATCTCTCATAATCAGGACTCTCTCCACCACGCAATGACCACAACAAATCAAATGCCTTGCGCGGAGACAGATTATCATAATCAAGCGATAAGAATTTAGACAATATTCTATCTTTGCGAGCCAATTCATTTTTTAATTCAGCAAGTTGCGCACGAAACTCATAATTATCATGCGATTCCAACTGACTACTAGCAGGGACAATTGAATGATGATCTGAAATCGTTTGTCGCTCTAAAGCATTTAAAATTTCTTGTGCACGCGTAATGATAGGTCTTGGTAACGCTGCCAATCTGGCAACCTCTAACCCAAAGCTCCCATCGGCAGTCCCTTTTATAATTTTGTGTAAGAACAAAATACCTTCAGGCACCTTTACACGCCATG
>JABCYS010000067.1 GCA_013290085.1 Candidatus Babelota bacterium | reverse complement strand
TTTAGTACTCTACTAGTAACGTTAGCACTTTTCATTTTTAGTTAAAAAAGAGCACATTTTATGTCCAAACTTCCTGATATTAAACAAAATTTTCCAGAATGGTACCAAGAGGTAATCTATCAATCTCAGCTTGCCGATCAAGCCCCTGTTAAGGGTTGTATGGTTATCCGGCCTTACGGGACAGCGCTATGGGAAAATATTAAAAATATTTTGGATAAAAAAATTAAAAGAACTGGACACCAAAACGCTATCTTTCCACTCCTTATTCCTCTTTCATTTCTAGAAAAAGAGGCAAAGCACGTTGAAGGCTTTGCTCCTGAGTTGGCCATCGTTACGCATGCCGGTGGTGAAAAGCTAGAAGAACCTTATGTTGTCAGGCCTACCTCAGAGACTGTTATCCATTACATGTTTGCACTTTGGATTAAGTCCTGGCGTGATTTGCCGATGAAAATAAATCAGTGGGCAAACGTGATGCGCTGGGAAAAACGCACACGTCCTTTTTTAAGAACAACGGAGTTTTTTTGGCAAGAAGGGCATACGGCTCATGAAACATTGGAAGAGGCTGATGCAGAAGTTGAAACCATGCTGAACGAGTACATTGATTTGGCTGAAAACTTTTTAGCCATTCCGGTACTCAGTGGTATGAAGCCGGAAAGTGAAAAGTTTGCCGGTGCTGACAAAACATTTACCTTTGAAGGCATTATGCCTGATGGTAAAGCGTTACAAATGGGTACGTCTCATCTTATATCACAAAATTTTGCCAAAGCTTTTGGTATTCTGTTTCAAAACCGTGAAGGTGTGCAAGCATATCCATTCCTCACCAGCTGGGGTGCATCAACGAGGTTGATTGGTGCCTTGGTCATGACGCATGGTGACGATAAAGGACTTGTTCTTCCTCCTGCGGTTGCTCCAATTCAAGTGGTTATCGTTCCTATTTTCAGGAAGGGGCATGACGCGCAAAAGCTTGTTGAAGTTGCACAAAAAATTGCTGCATCTCTGCAAGATAAGGCTTCTGTACACATTGATCGTGACGAACACGAAACCCCGGGAGCTAAATTTTATAAGTGGGAACTTAAAGGAGTTCCTCTTCGTGTAGAAATAGGTCCTCGTGATTTAGAACAAAATCAAGCAGTTTTGGTAGACCGGTTAGGTATGGCGAAACGTTCAGTGAGCTTAGACCATATTACTCAAGAGATTCTGATAACCCTTGATGCGATACAAGCAGAGATGTACAAAAGGGCAAAGGATAGGCTTAAAGAACGAGTTTTGCCTAGTGGTAAGCTTGTTGAATTTGGCAATGACCTTGCAAATGGTAGCTTTGCTTACCAAACTGGGTGGTGTCAGAGTCCTGAATGTGAAAAAGTGCTTAAAGAATACAAAGCAACAATACGTTGTTTACTAGATCAAGCCACGCAAAAAACATGCTTTAATTGCGATTTGCCTAGTGTTTGTGATGTAATAGTTGCAAGAGCCTACTGATTTTATTTTTTAAAAGGGATGAGCATGGAAGCATTAATAACACGGTTTGAATCATATTTAATAGCAGAAAAACGAGTTTCTCATAATACATTTGACGCCTATAAGCGTGATATTGCTCAATACGCGCAGTATCTTAAGAAAAACAATCTTACGCTTGAAGCAGCAACAATAACGGAAATAAAAAACTTTCTTCAGCATTTGCATGATTTGTCTATCACTGCTCGAAGCATGGCGCGTAAAATTTCTTCTTTAAAAACTTTTTATAACTATCTCCACGTGCATCATAAATTTGATCATCATGCACGTGACATTGCTATGCCTAAGCTTGAAAAAAAATTGCCTCAATATTTATCTGAGCAAGAGGTAGAGCAACTTCTTGCTGCAACTGAGAAAGATACCTCTGCTATAGGCATACGTAATAAGGCTATGGTTTATTTGCTCTATGTTTCCGGTATGCGTATTACAGAACTCGTGAGTTTGAAAAAATCTGCCGTTCATTTTGATACGGGGCTCGTTGCTGTAACAGGTAAGGGTGGTAAGGATAGAATGGTGCCATTACCGCAACATATGCTTACCATGCTGCGCGATTATTTTGAAAACGTATATCCGAAACTAATGATTCAAGATGGCGTTCCGGTTGAATCTGAGTTCGCATTTCCTATCTTCTACGCGAAAAAAGTTAAGCCAATATCACGACAAGCATTCTGGGTTATCTTGAAAAAGTTAGTTCGAGAAAGTGGACTTCAAAGCTTTGTTTCTCCGCATAAGCTTCGCCATTCATTAGCTACGCACATGTTAAGGAAGGGTGCTGATCTGCGTTCGTTGCAATTATTGCTTGGCCATGAACAACTTTCTACAGTGCAGATTTATACCCATTTGGAAACTGATCATTTGCGTGAAGTGTACGATAAAAAACATCCGAGATCGTAATTATTTCCCGCCGACAAAGGAATTAGTAGCGATACCTTGTCGAACCTGAAGAACAGTTTTATATTAAAGCATCATTCGCTTTAGAAAAAACTGAGGTTCTTTCATGCAAAAAAAATTTATTGTTGATCAAAAATCGTTACTTTCTGTTCTTGCATCTATGCAACCAATCTGTACTAAGCGTACTGCTATTGATGCAACGTCAACCATTCTGTTTCAAGTTGGCCATCGTGAATTAATTTTAAAAAGCACGGACTTGGAAATTAGTTTACAAGCAAGCTGTATTCTTAAAGAAAGTGAACTTGACGAACCACAATCATTCTTGGTTTCAGGCCGCCGTATTTTTGAATTGGTAAAAGAACTAGAAGGCGATATACAATTTATTTTTGATGATCAGAGCATTGCGCTTAAAGCTGGGGCCGTACATCTCACCTTAAATGTTCGCGATATTCAAGAATTCCCTCCATTCCCTGAACGCATAGAAAATCTTATGCAACTTGATGCTCAGTTTGTGCTCAAGGTTCTCGATAAAGTTGCATTCCTTATTCCTCAAAATAATGCCAACCCATCACTCAATGGCCTCTTTTTAGAAGTGAGTGATAAAGATTTTAAAATGACAACCACTGATGGTCATTGCCTTGCACAAGTTACTTCAACAAAATATACGCTTGCCGAAGCCAAGAAATGGTTGCTTCCTCGTCGCGCCATTTTTGAAATAAAAAAGATCCTTGAATCTTCTCAAGACGTTACCGTCTTTCTTGGTATCTGCGGCAACCAATTAGTATTCTCTGGCGGTGCTTTTAATTTCTTCACCAAATTGTTAGTGGATTCATTCCCAAACTATGCAACTATCTTGGACAAGAAGGGCTTTACACCCGCGCAGCTTGATCGTTCTGATTTTGTTAAAACACTTCGCCGCTCAGCATGTCTTTTATCGGGACAGTTTATTGCAACAAAGTTTGAGTTTGGCAAAGAAAAACTTCAGGTTTCTATGCAAAATAAAGAAGTTGGCAAATTGGAGGAAGAGTTGCGACTTGAAGGGTTTGAAAGTGAAGCTCTTGAAGTTCGCTTCTATGCTCCTTATCTACTCAATGGTGTACAAGCATTGCAAGAAGAAAAAAGTCATTTTTATTTAAAAAATTCTTCACGTCCCATTATCTTTGAATCGAATGAACAAGATTTTAATATGACGTACTTAGTTATGCCGGTCTCTCCAACTACAACCTAGGTGGTTAACTCTTGCGCATACAACAGCTGCAGCTTAAAAACTTTCGATGTTTTTCAGATCTCAACCTTGAGATAGGACATCCCATTGTGGTGCTTGAAGGTCCTAATGGTTCTGGGAAAACATCCTTACTTGAAGCATTGCACTACCTCTGCTACTTGCGCTCATTTCGTACCCACACCCCTCGAGACCTGGTGAATCTCGATGCCTCTTCCTTCTTTGTAAAAATTCAGTTAGCAAGCGCTGCAGGGGATGTGACGGATATACAGGTAGGTTTCTCGGGGAAAAAACGCCTGGTGAAAGTTGACCAGCGAGCGATACAGTCTTTTAAAGAGCTGATGAACTACTACCGAGTCGTTACCCTCACCGAAGATGATCTAACCCTTATTAAAGATGGGCCGGATGTCCGTCGGGCTTTTATTGATCAAGCGGTGGTTCTTTTTGATCCCGATGCATCAACCAGCCTTCGTACTTTTAAAACCGTTGTTGAAAATCGGAATGCCTTATTAATCAGAGGGGGGTCTACTGAGTCCTTACAAATCTGGACCCAGCAGTTATGGGAACAATCACGAGTTCTACAGGGCAAACGCCAGGCAGTCTTGGCCCGGCTTGAAAAAAAGGTAAACGAACTTTTGTTTACTTATTTCGGCCAGAAAGAAGGCCTGGTTATTCAGCTTGAATACTTGCCTAAAAATAGTGCGGTGGGGGAATCCTTCGACCAGTTTATGCAAAAATCGAGGGATTTGTTTGAAGATGAGTCCAAGTTTAGGCGCTCCTTATTTGGGGCTCACCTGGATGATTTTGCGATCATATTCTGTCAAAAGAAGTCGAAGGTCTATGCCTCTAGGGGTCAGCAAAAGCTTATTATGGTCCTGCTTAAAATAGCCCAAATGCATGAGCTAGTGGCTTTATCAGGCTCAGCAGTCTTCCTCCTCGATGACTTTATGACCGATTTTGATGAGCCTACAGCCCAAACCCTGATCTCCCTTCTTGTCTCTTTGAATAGCCAGCTCATTTTTACCTGCCCGGTACCAGGGGGGGTGCTGGACGGAAAGCTCCTCGCCCTAGGGGCTCATAAGGTGAAATTGACACACTGAATTTTTATGTAACAACTAAATGCTTCTATATTTTTCAATATTTGACAGTCGGGATAAATTCTCATAGAGTAGTGCTTTAGAAACAGAGTTATTTACGTATAAGTGCCTAAAAAACTCCTTTGACATTTTAGAAATTTAGGCCATAATAAATTTACTTTTAATCTAGGCTTCATTACTACTCTCCTTTTTTCCACCGTATTGATCGTTCGGTCAATACGGTGGTTTTTTTATGCCCATTTTTCCACTGTTTTTTTCGTACTCTTGATGTATGGTGAGTGTCTTAACTAATCTTGAAACAAGCATGTTTTTGGGAGGACGAATAAATATGTTGAGCTTGCGTAATGGTTTATCATTAGTTTTGTTG
>JABCYS010000066.1 GCA_013290085.1 Candidatus Babelota bacterium | reverse complement strand
AGCAGCCACTCAAGTACAAAACAAAAAAAACTACCGGCGAGAAAATAAGGATACTGTTCCTCAACCTGAGAAACTTTTTTGTCCTCCAGTTGTTCTTTTTCATAGGACTCAACCAACTGAACAAGCCGAGTCACATCTTTATCATCATTCGTACTGTTCACATAGGTCCCACCCGTATCGTGAGCAAGTGTTTTTAAAATTCCTTCATTAAGACGAGAAATGATAACGCCACCCTTTGCATCCTTTTCAACACCGCGTTGATTACCATGGTCATCAATAATGGGAACCGGGGCCCCCTGCTGTGTACCAATCCCGATCGTAAAGATGTGAAGGCCCATGTCATGTGCTTTTTGTTTTACATTGGCCAAGTTACTCGAAAAATCTTCACCATCGGTAAAAATAACGAGCAATTTATTTTTCTTGGCCGGCATTCCTTTAAATAACTGCAGAACTTTATAAATAATTTGGTCGAGCGCTGTTGTACCTGAAGAGACCGTTTCAGCATCAACTGCCTCAAGGAACATAAAGAATGCGGCGTAGTCTGAGGTCAGCGGACATTGTATAAATGAGGACCCGGCAAACAGAGCTAGCCCGACCCGTTCTGAAGAAAGTTTATGTACCAAGGTTTTTATTTTTTCTTTTGCGTAGGACAAACGATTTGGTTTTTTGTCTTGAGCAAGCATACTGCGCGAAATATCAAGAGCTATAAAAAGATCTCTTCCCTGCTGAGATACAATCTCCTCCTTCTTTCCCCAGGAAGGATGCAGGAGTGCTAAAAATAATCCGGTTGCACCAAGACACAGTAAAACTGTTTTAAGAAGTAAGCGGAAAAAGGAATACCGTTTAAGGAGGTAATGCCGCCATTTTGCATGAGCAAGCACGGCAAAAAATTTTTGAGAGCGCACCAACTTTAAAAAAACAAGGGCACAGAAAACCGCTAAAAGCGGCAGGTAGATAAGAGAACTGGTTGTCCAGGTGATACCAAAAAAAGTAGTCGTCATACCGTAAACCACACAAAGGAAGAAAGAAGAATCTCAAAAAACATAAGTCCTAGAATGAACCAAACAAATGGCACAAAAATGTCGTAATAATTACTAAAAATAGTTTCTTCATAGTCTGTTTTTTCTAAACGGTCTATTTGATCATAGATTGCACGTAGCTCATTTTGTTTGCGTGCTTCAAAGAACCTTCCGCCTGTTTGGTCGGCGAGGAACTGTAACAGTTCCTTATTTAATGAAGAGCCAACAGGGATCAAGCCAACCTGCGGGTGGTTAAAATAACCAACATCGCCCCCAATACCAATAGTATATATTTTAATACCCAGTTTTCGTGCAATCTCAACCGCTGCTTCGTATGAGCTATCTTCCGGTGACGGTTGGCCATCGGTCAGTAAAATTATCACCTTGCTTTTTGCCTTTGCATTTTTAAGGCGAGAAGCGGCAACAATGATACTTTTTGACAGCACCGTTCCCTCATCATTGATAATACCCAGGTGTATATCGCCAAGAACTTCTTTTAAGATTTTTTTATCCAGCGTCAGTGGCACACGCGAAACTGCTTCACGACCAAAAAGCACGAGGCCTATGGGATCAGATCCGCGCTTATCAACAAAGCGCAGCGCTTCTTGTTTTGCTAGTTCTAAACGAGTAGGTACTGACCCGCCCGTGCGGGCTTGTTGTGGATCATCGATGCATTGCATGCTTCCTGAAACATCGAGCGCCAATATAATGTCGACTCCTTCAACTTGAACCTTGGATGTGACATCAACGGTCTGAGGTTTTGCGATGAGGAAAATAAGGGTTAACAAACTTACGAGGCGTAGTGCATACAAAATATAATGGGCTGGGAGAAAGGAGGTTTTTTTATGCAGCAAGCGAGCGAGCGGGTAGGTGTAGGAAGCAGGTTTAAAAAAGTTTGCCCGATACCACAGGATAAAAATAAAAAGGGGAATAGTTATAAAAAAGGTGTAGGGATACGCAAAAACCAACATTTTAAAACCCCCCTACACTGGTGCTAGGTAGTTTGACTAACAAACCAGGCATAGACTCGTGCGAGAAATTGTTCGTCCGATTCTCCTTCGAGGTAGGAAAACTCGGGACCAATGACAATACGAAGCGGTGCATAATTAATCCAGATGCTAAATGGGGCACAAACTTTTGCAGCATTTTCTATAAAAACCGGTATTACGGGACGTTGAGTTTCATGGGCTAGAATAGCAAAACCACGGAAAAAATCATGTACCCTCCCGTCAGTAAAGCGTCCACCCTCTGGGAAAATCATAACACTACTCTGCGTCCCCCTTACCCGCTCACTAGCCTCATGCAGGGCTTGGACGGCTCGTCGGGGGCTACTGGTATCGACAAGAATGGCCATACGCTTGATGAGATAGCCAAGAAGGGGGTACTTGGTCAGAGCACTCCAGGCAAACCACAGACGTGGCCTTCCATCCGCCACAAAGCCGAGCAAGGGGATATCAATGGATGAGGCGTGGTTAGCCGCAAAAATAACTGGCTTGTTGGGGATGTTTTCCCGGCCCACGATAGTGAGCGGCACAAACCATGATTTAATCAAAAGCCAATAGAAAAAGTGTTCGATGGTATAAAAAAAAGAACATTTAATACGAATGCGATGCGGCAGTGAACTAAAAATTATAGTTGGTATGCCTGCAACAATAACAACCACCGCCATCATGAGGCCATAGGATATGGTACGCAGTACAGTGCCGAGGCTCTTCATTTTTTAAATCTCCTACTCTCGAAAAATATCACCAATTAAACGTAAAAAGTCAGCTGCTCATGAACCCGTTTTGTATAAATATTATTAAAGAAGGAAAGCGGGATAGGAGCAAGCAATGTTAGATATACCAGAGGTATGTGTAAAAAAGCATGTAAAAGAATGAAGAACAGTACAAAAACCCCGTGGACTATACAAAGAAGCGGTGCATTACTTACGAGCATGATGATTGTTTGATACAACGATTTAAAAATGCCGTAGCGTTCACCATACAACGCTCCGCTATCAAGCACAAAAAACATGAGATAGACAAAGAACAGGGTATACCACTGCGCAATAACCCCGGAGAAAATAAGATAGGGAATCAGAAAAAACAAAAACATGATCTCATAGTCATGCACAATATAGGAAAGAAAATAGGAAAAGGTTTTTCGTTGCGTAGAGGAACGTATGACAAGAAAAGAGAGTGATACGATAAAAAGACTCAGAGCCTGTGGCACCCACGGTAATGTGGTGTGCAGAAAATAAATCGCTGCACCATAGGCAATAAAAAGCCACCAGAAATAAGTGGCGAGTATGGTGTAGGCCCTCGCTATTGTTTTAAGGGTGACCAGCAGGAAAAGTGGTAGTTGGTCCGCTTTAAAAACAGCAAGTGAATCCAGCCACGAATTTTTCCAGGTATTGATAAAAGATGTCATATTTTTTCCTCGGTAGAATTTTAGAGCGCTAGCTTAGCATATTTTCCTCCGTGCGCCACGCACCTTCCTAGCACTGAACATAGCCAAAAATCCCTAAGATACAAAGTATCTTAACTGCGCAGCTTTTGTTAAAAAATTTTAACTTATTTGACTTTTTGTAATTATTATAGTTAGGATGGAAAATGAAGGAACAGTAATAATATCGGTGAAGATTTGAAAAAAGCCGCTGGATACGATAAGGTGTCAGCGCACATTTAAAAGCAGAAATGATATGAAGAAACTATTAATTGTTGAGTCCCCAGCGAAAATAAAAACCATAGCAAAGTTCTTGGGAAAGGATTTTAAAATCCTTTCTACCATGGGGCATGTTATGGACTTGCCACCAAAGCGCCTTGGCGTGACCATGGAAGATGGGATTGAGATTGAGTATGAAGTTATAGAGAACAAAGACAAGACCATTGCAGAAATTATAAAGGCAGCTAAAGGAGCTGACGAGATTTATCTAGCGCCTGACCCTGATCGCGAAGGTGAAATTATTGCATGGCATGTTGAAGAAGAAATTATCAAAGCGCTCAAAAAAAAGGGGCTCAAAGATAGCATTCACCGCATCACCTTTAATGAAATTACCAAACCAGCTATTGAAGATGCTATTGCCCACCCGGGTGATGTTGATATGCAAAAAGTTGCAGCGCAGCAAGCACGCCGAATTCTTGATCGCTGGGTAGGGTATGAAGTTTCTCCTATTTTGTGGCGAAAAATAACCAAGGGTCTTTCTGCCGGACGGGTACAGTCTGTTGCCCTAAAAATAATTTGTGACAGGGAAGAAGCAATACGCGGCTTTAAACCAGAAGAATATTGGACCATTGATGGTGAGTTTGCGCAAGGAAAAGCAAAGTTAGTTGCACCACTGACCCACATCAATAAAAAAAAGCCGGAAATAAAAGATAAGAAAGAGGCAGACAAAGTTGTTGCCGAGCTTCAGAAGACTGATTTTATTGTCGAGTCGATTGAAGATAAAAAGAGATTAAAGAATCCGTATGCACCGTTCATGACCAGTACGTTACAGCAAGCTGCGTATAACCAACTTGGGTTTTCGGTTAAAAAAACTATGCAAGTTGCGCAGAATTTGTACGAAGGTGTTGCACTCGATGATCCGCATTCGCCCGTGGCGCTTATCACCTACATGCGTACTGACTCATTACGTCTTTCAGAAACTGCACTCAAGCAAGCACGTTCTTTTATTGAAAAAAATATTGGTAAAGATTATTTACCCTCGTCTGCCAACTTTTATGAGCGAAAAAGTAAAACAAAGGCACAAGAAGCTCACGAAGCTATCCGACCTATTGATCCTACACTCACCCCAGACAAAGTGAGACCATACTTGGCACCAGACCAAGCAAAGTTATACACCCTTATTTGGAAGCGTTTTGTTGCTAGCCAGATGAAGCCAGCAGAATATGCGCAGCGCCAAGTAACCATACAGGGTGGTAAGTATACGTTTAAAGCTACTGGTTCAACCTTAATCTTTGATGGCTTTTTAAACGTGTACGGGGAAAGTGAAGAAGAAGACAAGGAAGATAAGGTAGTTATCCCTAAAGAACTTAAGGTTAAAACTGCAACTGATCTTAAAAAGATTGATCCTAAACAACATTTTACGCAGCCGCCACCACGGTATACTGAAGCATCGCTGGTAAAAGAG
>JABCYS010000065.1 GCA_013290085.1 Candidatus Babelota bacterium | reverse complement strand
ATCTCTTCTTGCAGTTTTCGCTCTCCAAGTACTCGGGTCCGCGCTTCTCGAAGTTCATACATGAGGTTTTCTTTTATAGCTCTAAGTTCCTGAACATCTTGATTAATAGTTTGTACAAGAGCATTGAACTCCTCTGACCTTTCTTCTATTGTTTTTTTCAAACTCTCCATCTCTTTTTTATCCGGCACCACCATAGAAAGCTTTTTTTCAAGTTTCTCAATTTCTTTCTCTTTTGCATGTCGCTCAAGTTGTATATCATATATCTCTCCCAGAACTTTTTTTCTTATTTCTAGGTCTATTACGTTGTCTTTTAACTTAGCTAGACGCTTCCACTTCTCTCTATGATTTTTTTCAAGTTGCTTGATCTCCTTCTTGAGGGATGCGATATCCTTTTTATTTGGAGGGTTTACCACAAGGCTCAATTGCTCATTAAACTGAGCATTTATTGGAGGAATTTCTTGGGCAAGCTTAATAGCCTTCTCAATTTTCATCTGAAGATTTTTTTTAGCCAACGGTAGCATGCCCAATGCCGTAGGATCATAGAGATCAATTGTTCGATCAATCATCGTATTAAAATCTTTGGCTTCATACAGCTGGTCCTTTATAACATCAAAATCTTCCACGAGCTCACGGTATCTTTTTTGTTCCATTTCAAAAACATAAGGCTCCGGAGCAACGGCATTTTTTTGCTGAGCATCTATTTTTACCTTCAACTTCTCAATATATTTTTCTAGCGTAGTTAGAAATTTTGCACTTGATTTATCTGCATCATCTACCTCAACAATATCTGTTTTCTCATCCTCAAAAAGATCCCAGATGAGCCTCATGGTTTTCATTAACCCCTTTTTTATTTCGATGAGAGCTTCTGGGATTTGATTAATCTTTGCTTGTTTAGATTCAATATCTGCTTGTATTTTTGTTATTGCTTCTTCAGAGCCCCTCACCTGCTGTAAATCAAAATGACTTCTTAACTCTTCAATTTGCCTTACCCATGCTTGCGCCTCTTGTAACATTGCTTGACGAGCGTTAAGCACATCCTCAAAGAACAATACCGCTTTTTGGGCTTCTTTTATTTCCCTTTCTCGTTGTTGCCGTTCCATTTCCCTCTGCCGCATTCTTTCCTGCTGCTGTTCTTCCTGACGCTTACTCTCCTGCTGCTGTTCTTCCTGACGCTTACTCTCCTGCATTGCCTCTGCTTGTTGTTGTGTCTCTTCTACAATTTCTAGCTGCAAAGGTACCTCTTGGGAAGAAGTCTCAACCGGATCATGATCTTCCCCCACGAGAGGCACGACCGTAAATGCAATCACCAGTACCGCTATTTTGTTGCTCTTCACGCAATCTCCTTTTTTTCTGACTCAATTTGTTTTATCATTCAAAAAACTACATTCCTCATTTTGGATAGCACAGGGGAAAAAATAATGGAAGAAATCCAGGGCCTTGATTTTATCTCATTGCAAGAAACCGCCGAAGAGCGTTCCTTAGATTTTTGCCCAAAAACCTTTGACGATTACATTGGCCAAAAAGAATTGAAGGAAAAGCTCAGTGTCTACACCCAGGCTGCTCGCATGAGATCAGAGGCACTTGATCACTTACTCCTGTTCGGCCCGCCAGGACTGGGCAAAACGACACTAGCTCAAATCATGTCCAGTGTTATGAACGTTGGCATAAAAATCTGTAGCGGTCCCATGCTTGAGCGCACGGGTGACCTGGTAGCCATTCTTTCTGGCCTTGAACCTCGTGATATTTTATTTATTGATGAAATCCATCGCATGCCAACCAATGTTGAAGAGGTTTTATACAGCGCCATGGAACATTTCCGGGTTGATGTCATCATCGGTCAAGGCGCTGGTGCAAAATCAGTTAACCTCCCTATCAACAGCTTCACGCTCATTGGTGCCACCACCAAATCAGGTATGATCTCTGCTCCACTGCGTACCCGCTTTGGCATCATCGAGCATTTAGATTTTTATAACGAGGAAGAATTGCGTGACATCGTGCTGCAAAATGCTCGATTCCTTGAGATGAATCTGTCATCCAACGCCGCCCTACTCATTGCCCAATGTTCCCGCGGTACCCCGCGTATCGCAAAAAAAATGTTGCGCCGCGTACGGGATTTTGCCCAGGTCCGCAATAAAAATGTAACCAATGACCAGATAGTTAAGGATGCCCTCACCTTCTTGGGCATTGATGAAGATGGCCTCAGCAAGCTGGACAACCTTCTTCTGCGCACCATCCTTGAGAATTTTAATGGTGGTCCTGTTGGCCTGGAAACTTTAGCTTCTCTGCTTGGCGAGGATAAAGATTCTTTGGAAACAGTTCAGGAACCGTTTCTGCTCAGAAAAGGGTATTTGGAAAAAACTCCGCGTGGTCGACAGATCCCCTTCAAAACGCTACCATACTTAAAAAGAAAATTTCTCGGACAAAACTCGTTACCTCTCTGATTGTTGGAGTATTTTTCCCATGGCCGGTCATTCCAAATGGAAACAAATCAAACACAAAAAGGCGATCACCGACACTAAGCGTGGCGCCAAGTTCACCAAACTCATCAAAGAAATTACTCTTGCTGCGCGTTCCGGTGGTGGCGACCCTGCCGGCAATGCACGACTCCGCCTCCTGCTCGAAAAGGCAAAAGACATTAACATGCCTGCTGAGAATGCCACCCGCGCCATCAAGCGTGGTACTGGCGAACTTCCCGGCGTTAATTATGAACAAATTACCTACGAGGGTTATGGACCACAAGGCGTAGCTGTTCTGGTTGATGTGCTTACCGATAATAAAAATAAGGCGGTCGCAGAGTTGCGTCATGCTTTTTCTAAAAATGGCGGCACGCTTGCTGAAGCCGGTGCGGTAAGCTGGATGTTTGAGAAAAAAGGAGAAATCCGCGCACCTTCAGGAACTATGACCGAAGAAGATCTTTTAGAAAAACTCCTTGACTATGACGTCGACAATATTTCTCTTGATGAAGGTGTTTTTACTATTCATTGCCAACCAAAAGCACTGGACGAAGTTCGGCAAGCAGTTGCCAACCTTGGATTAAAAATTGAAAGCGCTGAACTCGAGTGGCGACCAAAAACTCCCGTCGATCTTACTGATGAACAATCAGAAAAAGTTTTTGAATTTCTCGGTACCATTGAAGATTTAGACGACGTACAAAACTGTTATACCAATTTAGCTTAAAGGAAAAGATATGTTATTGAGTATGACAGGTTTTGCTTCAAAAACCTTTACTCTACCCACTGATGCCGAAGCTGTATCGATCACCATCAGTATTAAATCGCTTAACTCTCGATTTTTCGAATCCACCTTTAAACTGCCCTATGCCCTCTCTTTTTTAGAAACAGATCTTCTTCAGCTTTGCAAAAGCAAACTTACCCGCGGGCACATTTTTTTTAACATCAACATAAGTAATCCAAATGCGTTTAAGGCAGCAGTTGAACCTTCTAAATCGGTGGTGCAAAGTTATTTAGCCGCCATTACCACCATAAAAAAATCATTCAAAGTTGGTGGTGAAATAACCATTGCGGAACTCATTCAGCTTCCTAATATTTTTGCCATGGAAGAAAAAGGTGTCGATAGTAAAACAAAAAAAACCATTATTGATGCTACCAATGAAGTTCTTGAGGAATTGCTCAAAGTGCGCGCCGCAGAAGGATCAGCGCTCAAAAAAGATATCGAGAAGCGTTGTGTTGTCCTGACCAAGGCTATCAACGAATTAGAAAAAATTTCTAACAAGGTTATGACTGACCGCAAAAAAGCAATCAACCAACAATTAAAGGATTTCGGTAGCGATAAAAGTGAACTGGCTGATTCGCAACGCGCTGCATTGTATAATGAACTCAACAAAATCGACATCCATGAAGAAATAGTTCGCTTTCAGAATCATCTTCACAATTTAAAAAATCTGTTGCAAACAGCTGATGTAGAAAAAGGTAAACGCATTGACTTTACTTTGCAGGAACTGTCTCGCGAAATTAATACGGTGGCTGCAAAAGGTTCTGATGCTTCCATGGGTGCCCTTGCAATCAATGTTAAAGTAGAATTAGAGAAGATTAGAGAACAAATTCAGAACGTTGTCTGATCTTAAGAACATCATGTCAAACCACTTTACCCACCTCCACCTTCATTCAGAATATTCACTTCTCGATGGTGCCATTAACCTTGATCGCCTCATTAATTTTGGCAAGGAACAGAATTTTAAAGCACTTGCCATTACTGATCATGGTAATATTTTTGGGGCGGTAAAATTTTTTGAAAAATGTAAAAAGGCCAACATCAAACCAATACTTGGTATTGAAACCTATTTTACTGAAGATGCTTCCATAAAATCTGCTGAAAAAAAATATTATCACCTCATTCTTCTGGTGCAAAATAAAGTTGGCTACAAAAATTTATGCAAATTAATTTCTTACTCTTTTCAGCAAGGCTTTTATTTTAAACCCCGCATGGATTACGCCATCCTTGAAAAATATTCAGAAGGTCTCATTGCTACCTCTGCTTGCTTGGGCGGCCATATTCCCCAGCTACTCAAGCATAACAATCTTCAGGAAGCAGATACGCGCATGGATTGGTTTTTAAACACGTTTGGCCCTGAACGTTTTTATCTTGAAATTCAACCCGAGGATCAACAAGAGCAAGGTGTTCTTAACCGGCAACTGTATGAGTGGAGCAGCAAAAAAAATATTCCGCTCCTTGCCACGGGTGACTGCCACTACGTCAATGCCGATGATCGCCAAGCACATGAAGTGATGCTTTCTATCCAAACCCAGAATAAATTATCCGACCCTGATCGTTTCACGTTTGGTGATTGCAGGGTTCACATGCGCACACAAGATGAGATGCTTACTCTTTTTAAGGAGCATCCCGATGCCGTGTGGAATAGTGGGCGCATTGCGGACATGTGTGACTTTTCTTTTGAAACAGGAAAACTTTTTTTTCCAAAATTTGAAATCCCTGTAGAGCATACCCAAGAATCTTATTTCTCTCAGTTATGTACTCAAGGCCTTGATGAACTTAGTGCGCAAGACCGTATCCCGCAGGAGCAGCTGGAAGAGTATCGTGCTCGCCTGCAGTTGGAAGTTGAACTGATTACCCGCATGGGGTTTATTGGCTACTTTTTAGTTGTCAGTGATTTTATCCGGTGGGCAAAGAGGAATGGGATCCCTGTCGGGCCCGGCCGTGGCTCTGCTGCAG
>JABCYS010000064.1 GCA_013290085.1 Candidatus Babelota bacterium | reverse complement strand
ATCGGTTGCCTTGCCACTACTATCGCCTGCATAGCTTCGGACCGGGGCCCCTTCCGGAGCAATGTTACTGCTATTTTTTTATCACGATAATCGTACCAAGCGCAAGCATTTTTATCAGAGAGCGCGACAACAAGTGCTGTGCGGCCATCATCATCTTGTATATCCAAGTCTATGCCTGGTTGCTCGAGCAGGAGCTCTACCATATCCTTGCGTCCCCACTCAATAGCCCAATGCAGCGCAGTCCGGCCCCATTGTCCCTGTTTATTCACGTTTATGTCTTTAGCCCTTAGGAGTAGATGTACCATGTCCTCGTCTCCAAGTATAACTGCCACCATCAAAGCAGTGATGCCACAACTATTCAGTACATTCACGTCCATGTATGGATGCTCCTGCAACAGTTGCCTTACTGCGCTTAGGCACCCAAACCTAACTTCCTTTTCCAGCTTCGCATAAGAAGATAGTGATGCAGCGGAAGAAGAGTCGCTATCCATGGCATTCACACCGAATGTTAGCCCAAGAAGAGAGAGTGAGAGAAGATATTTACTCATGTTGACTCACGGTATTGTTTGATTTAGTTATGTTAATTGTTCCGAGCAACATTATACCTAGTTTTGTGTTGGCGCAAGGGCTTTTTTACGCAATGTTCACTTCTTAACTATATTGCGCGTATCGAGAATGGGGATCTGATAGTTTAATGTTTTAAATTCTTGCCATTCAGTCAAAACTAGAGCGGCATCTGCATTGTGCAACGCATCTTCTGCAGAATGAGCATAATAAATATCAGGTATTATTTTTTGCATATTTTCTATCGCCAATGGATCATATGCTTTTATATAAGCCTTTTCTTGGAGCAAATCATAAATGACATCGAGAGCTGCTGATTCACGGATGTCATCGGTGTTGGCCTTAAAGGCGAGCCCCAAAACAGCAATAGTTTTGCCGCTCAGACTGCCGGCTACGAGGTTCTTTAATTTGGGAACAATGCCTTTTTTGCGTGCTTTATTTGCGTCGAGTGATGCCTGAACAATGCGCAGAGGTGTGCCAACTTCGGCTGCTTTTTTTAAAAGAGCTGTTGAATCTTTAGGAAAGCAAGATCCGCCAAAACCCGGCCCTGGCGTAAGAAATTTATTACCAATGCGCGAATCAAGTCCCATACCATGGGCAACATCAAAAATATTTGCCCCTGTTTTTTCACAAAAATCTGCTATTTCATTGATGTAGGCAAGTTTTACCGCCAGAAACGCATTGGAAGCATATTTAATAGTTTCAGCCGTAATATTGTCGGTAATAAAAAGAGGTATATTTCTTTGGAGGAGCGGTTGGTAAATTTCCTTGAGAATAGTAAGCGCTTTTTCCGAAGATGAACCAAGAACAATGCGGTCTGGCATCATAAAATCTTTTAGTGCGCAACCTTCACGCAAAAATTCCGGATTTGATACGATATCAAAAACCCCTTGAGGACAGAGCTGAGAAAGCATTTTTTTTACGGCGGCAGCAGTCCCTATGGGTACCGTGCTTTTTATACAGATGACGCGATAGGTTTGGTCTCTTAGTACGTCAGCAATTGTTTTCACAGAAGCTAAAATGCCTGATACGTCAGCGGTGCCATCAGCAAGCATGGGTGTGCCAACAGCCAAAAAAATTACCTTTGATTGTTTAAGTGCCATCTCTATGTTCGTTGAGAATATGAGTCGTTTGCACGATTTATTCTTTTTAAGAACCTCTTCAAGCTCAGGTTCATAAATAGGAACAATGCCAGTATTAAGTAAATTTATTTTTTCCTGATTTATATCTACGCAATGCACCGTGTGGCCAAATTCCGCAAATGCGGTTCCCATAACTAGCCCAACATAACCAGTTCCAATAACGGTGATGGGATATGCATGAAAAGTTGAGTCGATAATAGGGGCGAGAGACGGATTCTTGGGTGCGTGAGTTTTTAGAATGCGAGGGATGTCCGTTTGTAGAGGTGAAGCGTGGGAATCAATTCTGGGTGGTTTTTTGCCGCGAGAAAGAGTTGTTTTTGTTGTCATAAATTTGCTTTTAAATGATTTTTTAATTTGCGCCAACATACCAGATTTTTTTTCTTTGGGCATCTCAGTTTTTTTATGCGTTCAACTACCGATATACATTGTTGTCGGGCGATGCTATTTTCATCCCCCAGCATGTTAATGCTTTCAGGGGAGAACATAGATGGTACTTCAATATCTCAAGCGCGGGTCAAACAGCGCTTTTTTTTATGGGTTGAACTCTTTTGTAACGCGAGCATTAAGCTTTATATTTTTACCTTATTTTCTTTCGCATCTCTCATTAGCCGATTTTGGTATATGGGATTTTTATCAGGTTTTTTTCTCCACAGGGACCGTGCTGCTTACCTCATGTGCTGCAACAGGAATGATTCGCTTTTTTTTATTATATAAGGATGATCCGGCGGAACAAAAAAAGGCGATAGGTAACTCCTTTTTGATAGCCTTCTTGGCAGGGGTGATAGCTCCCTTTTTACTATTTTCGTTCGGCTATATTTTTTTTAAATCATTAATGCCGAAAATGAATTATTTGTTTTTGACGGTTCTTAATGTTTCTCTTTTTACTTTTTTTTCTATGGTATTGGCCTTTATGCGCATGAAGGAGAAATTGTTTTGGTATACCGTACTATTTTGTGGTCAAAGTATAGTTGCAACGGGTGTTACTGCCTGGTTAATTTTTAGAGGTTGCGGTATAGCATCTCTTTTTTACGCTTCAGCCGTTTCATTTCTTTTGTTTTTACCGTGCTTTTTCTTTTTGCTCTACCGGTATCGCGCCTTTTCCTGGACGATCTTAAAAGATCAAGCTGCATACAGTATCCCTGTTCTTTTGTATGGGCTAATGTACACAGGTTTTTATAGCATCGACCGTTTTTTTATCACGTATAATAGTGGCTTTGAGGCTTTGGGTACCTATGGTTTGTTAGGTAGGTTTGGTGCAATTTTTCAGTTTTTTGCGATTGCACTGTTTGATGCATGGCCAGTAATTTTATTTAATGCTCAGAAAGAAAAAAACGGTGATGCATTGATAGCAAAACTTATTTCCTATTTTTTGCTTACGCTCACAACGGGGGGATTAATTTCTATTGTTGCTTCCTATTGGGCCATTCATTGGTTTTTTTTAGACAAATATTGGTATATTGCGCAGTTCATGGCCTTATACTTTTTACCGCTTGTTATGCTTGAAATTGCACGGGTACTACAAGTAGGGTTTGCGCTCTCCACAAAAACATTTTTTTTGCCGCTTACCACGCTTTTCGGTTTGGCGTTGCAAACCTTATTTTTGTGGGCGCTCGGTAGGTACCAACTTACTGGCATAATGATTGCCAACACTGGAGCATTTTTTTGTTACGCCATCGTAGGTGTTATTATGACGGGAAAAAGTTATAGCAAGCATGTGATAGAAGTAAGCAGAATAGCAAAGGTTGTGGCGGTATTTTGCGTATACATTGCCATCTTGCATCGGGTGCTTATGGCACAGAATTATGTTCAACCTATTTTTTTATTACTAAGCTGGCCCGCAACGTTATGGTTTGTGGGTATTATAACGAGATATGAAAAGGAATGGATAAAGGGAAAAATGAGTAATTGGCTATTCAGAGATAAAGACCGAACCAGTGAAGAAGAGGGTGTAAAAAAAATTTTATATGTGCGTACCGATATTCATTTTCAAGAAATTAAATCAGGTGGTTCGGTAGCCCATACCATTGGTGTTATTGGTGGCTTTAAAGCGTTGGGATACCAAATTGTGTGCGCATCGTCGAGCGTTCAGTCTACGCTCAAGAATCTAGATCTTCATTATTTCCAAGAACTAAAGGTTTATCCGGTCTTTGGATTTTTGCGATGGAAGTTTGGTCATTTGCGATGGCGGCTTGATTGTATTTTTTCCAACCTATTCTTTACCTTACAAATCCTGCCTATTTTAAGACGCCATTCTGTTCATTTTTTGTATCAGCGATACAGCATATTAAATTGTACTGGTCTGATTTTGAGTAAGCTAACGGGCATTCCGCTTGTTCTTGAGCATAATGGCTCCGAGGTGCTGGTATTTAATCAGTGGAGTGAACACCGATGGTTCAAATTAACAAGAATTTCTCATTTTATTGAACGACTGAATGTAAAATATGCTGATCATATAATCGCCGTTTCCCAAGTAATAAAAGATGAACTCGTAGCAAGTGGCGTAGAAGCTTCAAAGATTCTTGTTAATCCAAATGGTGTTGATCCTGAGATTTTTAATCCAAACGTACTCACCAAAGAGCGAGAGAAAATCAGAGAAGAATTATTGATCAAAGATAAATACGTGTTTGGGTTTGTAGGAACCTTTGCATATTGGCACGGCATAGAAGTATTGGCTTATATGATCCCCAGAGTGATAAAAAAGAATAAACACGCACACTTTCTGCTCATTGGCGATGGAATGTTGAAAAATTATTTGTTGCATGAGCTCAGCAAAGATCCAGAGATTTTGGCAAATGTTACCTTTACGGGGTTGGTTTCCCAATCTGCGGCAAGAAATTATTTAGCGGCATGTGATGCCTTCTTATGTCCTACGCAACTTAATAGAGATGAAAAGCGTTTTTTTTATTCTCCTATAAAAATGTTTGAATATATGAGCTTAGGGAAACCGATTATTGCATCAGATCTTGAGCAAATCAGTGAATTGCTATCACCTGCGATCTCAAATAAAGAAATTAATAAAAATAGTATTGATCAACACGTGGGCATTGTGGTGCCTCCTGAAGATTTTGATGGATTTTGCAATGCTGCAGATTCTTTGATTGAATCTCAGGGGGAGTTTTTGGAAAAAATGGGGGCCAATGCTCGTGCCAAAGTGATAGAAAAATATTCTTGGAATAAACATGTTAAAAACATTCAATCATTCATAGGAAGCAGATGAAGCAAGAACAGTTGAAACAAGAAGTGCATGCCTATTGGAATCGAGCAAGCTGCGGAACTGAGCATACGGCGCAAGAAAAATACACACGGGCCTATTTTGATGAAATAGAAGAATTTCGTTATCGCATCGAACCAGAAATTTTTTCTTTTGCGCAATTTACACGATTTCGTGACAAAAAAATTTTAGAAGTCGGTGTTGGTGCTGGTACAGACTTTACTCAATGGGTGCGTGCTGGTGCGCGTGCCTATGGTGTTGATCTCACCCAAGAAGCTATAACT
>JABCYS010000063.1 GCA_013290085.1 Candidatus Babelota bacterium | reverse complement strand
AAATCCTTGAACACATGAAGCACATTCGTAGAGGAAAAAACGTGAAAGAAAAAAACCAAGAACAAAATTACCAACTGCTCGAAAAATATTGTACCAACATTACCGAACAGGCACGCCTTGGCGCACTCGATCCGGTCATCGGGCGCCATGAAGAAATCCGCAGAGTGATCCAAATCCTCTCACGCCGCACCAAAAATAATCCGGTGCTCATTGGTGAACCGGGAGTGGGCAAAACAGCAATTGTTGAAGGCATCGCGCAGAGAATTGTGAATAATGATGTGCCTGAAAGTTTAAAAAATAAAAAAATCTACTCACTCGACCTCGGGCTCCTGATCGCCGGTGCAAAATATCAAGGTGAATTTGAAGAACGGCTCAAGGGAGTTTTAAAGCAGATCGAAGAATCCTCTGATGAAATAATTTTATTCATCGATGAATTGCACATGCTCGTTGGCGCTGGGCGCACCGGCGGTGGCATGGATGCTTCCAACCTTTTAAAGCCAGCACTTGCTCGTGGCTCACTTCATTGCATTGGTGCCACAACGTTAAAAGAATATAAACAGTACATTGAAAAAGATGCGGCACTTGAACGCCGGTTTCAAAAAGTAGTGGTGCCTGAACCGTCTGTTGAAGATGCTGTTTCAATTTTGCGTGGCCTGAAAGAACGGTATGAGCTCCACCACGGTATACGCATCACTGACCAGGCACTGGTGGATGCGGTAGTTCTCTCTGCAAAAAATATTTCTGATCGTTTCTTGCCAGACAAAGCGATTGATCTTGTTGATGAAGCTGCTGCCATGATACGCATGTCCATCGATTCCCAGCCTGAAGAGATCGATAAGTTAGAGCGCAAGATCAGACAGCTTGAGATTGAAAAGTTAGCACTGCAAAAAGAAAAAAACGGCGGCTCAAAAGAGCGCCTTAAAATTCTGGAACAAGATTTAGCAAAACAGAAAGAGCAGCATCAAACCCTGCTCAATCAATGGAAGGCAGAAAAAGCACCACTTGAAAAAATGCAAAAGATAAAAGAAAAAATTGAGCAAGCGAACATGGCTTTCCAAAATGCTGAACGGTTGGGTGATTATGCCAAAGCATCAGAAATAAAATATGGCACGTTGGTAAAGCTTGAAGAAGAGCTCAAGCATGAGCAATCAAAACTCAAAGCAGTCACCACCAACTTGGTCAAAGATGTTGTTGATGAGCATGACATTGCAACGGTGCTTGCACGATGGACCGGTATTCCTGTTGAAAAATTAAAAACGACTGAGACAGAAAAATATCTGACCATGACTGAGCTTCTCAAAAAACGCGTTATTGGTCAGGACCAGGCTATAGAAGAAGTAGCTCATGCCATTCAGATGCATCGTGCCGGGTTGTCTGATCCTAACAAACCAATCGGGTCATTTTTATTTCTAGGACCAACCGGTGTTGGAAAAACAGAGGTTGCACGCACACTCGCCGATTTCCTTTTTAACGATCCGAAAAAAATGATCCGCATCGATATGAGTGAGTACATGGAAAAGCATGCGGTCGCTCGCCTCATCGGTGCCCCTCCTGGGTATGTTGGGTATGAAGAAGGCGGACAGCTTACTGAAGCGGTGCGTCGCGCACCGTACAGCGTCATTTTATTTGATGAGATAGAAAAAGCGCATCCTGATGTTTTTAATATCTTTTTACAGATTCTTGATGAAGGTCATTTGACTGATGCGCAGGGAAGAACGGTTTCTTTCAAAAACTGCATCATTATCATGACCAGCAATATTGGTTCTGACATTATTCTCGAAGCAAAATCACTCACGGATAAAGTGAAGGGTGAGATTGAAAAATTATTGCATCAGCGCTTTAAGCCTGAGTTTTTAAATCGTATCGATGCGATTGTGTATTTCAGAATGCTCACGGAAAAAGATGTTGAGAAGATTGCAGAGCTGCAACTTGAAGATCTCAAGAAACGGTTAACGGAAAAAGGCATTACTCTCACCATCACCAATGAAGCGCTAACACTCCTTGCAGAACAAGGGTATGTGAAAGAATTTGGCGCACGACCGCTCAAGCGAGTAATAACCAACCAGGTGGTTGTACCTATTTCACAGCATTTATTGAAAAAGCCGGATACCAAGAAGATAGAGGTGGGGGCTAAGGGTGGGGCGATTGTCATAATGTAGGAAAATCCCCAAGCCTTATTTCATTTTAGATGATTTATTGAAATAATAGCCGACGCCGCCAAGCCTTATTTCATTTTTTCCAACCTTTTGAAATATGGGATGGGGTTTGGTATACTTTATTTCAGCAAGACCTTTTTTGAAATAAGGAGAGAAAATGCGCGAAACCGGGATATATAAAAGCTTAGGGGACCTCAAATACTTTATTCCTCATGATTTACCTCCAAAAAATCCAGCTTTTGAGCTTGATGTAAAGCTCACGATTTTATACGGGGAAGCAACTTTTGCGCTTGGACAACTAAACGAAATGAGCAAGCGACTTCCAGATCAAGACCGATTTATTAAAGCATATGTGATTAAGGAAGCATTATTGTCTTCAGCCATTGAGAATGTTCATACCACTCTTGCCGATGTCCTTACCTACGATGAAAGTGAATCTAAACCCGATAAAGATACGCAACTCGTTTTAAATTACACCAAGGCATTGGATGCTGCCCTTACAATGATTGAGTCACAAAATCTTCCCATAGTATCCCGCGTCATATTAAAAGCGCATGAAGTATTAATGTCCGCGGGCAAAGGAGACAAGTCTGCTCCAGGAAACTACCGCCAACAAACCGTACGCGTTGGCGAACTGGTGCCACCACCACCTACCGATATTCCAAACCTCATGAGAGATTTGGAAAAATATATTAATGAATCATCCGACGAGTTACCTGACCTCATTAAAGCAGGACTGGTACACGCACAATTTGAAACCATACATCCTTTTTTAGATGGTAATGGTCGCATTGGCCGTCTTTTAATTGTATTAATGCTCATAAATAGTGGGATGCTCCATCTTCCCATACTGTATCCCTCTTATTATTTCAAAAAATATCGCCTTGAATACTATGCAAGCCTTGATCGCGTACGCACTGAAGGTGATTTTGAAGGATGGATCACATACTATCTTAAAGTTATACGTGATAGCGCCCTTGATGCATACAAGAGAGCTAAGGAAATTGAAGAATTAGAAAATAATTTGAAGACTATGATTCAGAACGATGCAGAACTTACACATAAGAATGCAAATGAAGTATTAAATTTATTATTCATGCAACCAATTACCGGCGTTTCTTCAATAAGTGAAAAATCAGGCAAGGCATATAACACGGTAAACAACATACTAAAACGCTTTGTTGAGTTAAAAATAGTATCGGTAGATATGACACAAAAGCGTAACAAATTGTATCGATTTGAGCCGTATCTTGCCTTACTGGAAAAAGAGTATTGAGAGGACTACAGTTACCGTCCTGGTCCCCTAAATATGCTCAAATGCCGGTGATAGCTGAATAGGCTTAACCAGGCTCTAATATCTCTTTAAAATCCCCCTATAAAAGCTGGTCTCCAGTCACCATCTGGACAGGATTTGACCTTTTGACAATTTGAATATTTCAAATAGAATAGAAAGGGATAAGAAATGGAATAGTATAAAAAATGACAACTAAGGATATTTCGATGAAAAAGATAATTTTTATAATACTCGCAACCCTTTCTTTTGTGATACCCGCCCAAGCCATGGAACTGCATAAGGCTGTTGCGGGGGGTAAGCTCCCTGAAGTTGAAGAACTTATTAAACGAGGGGTACCTATTAATAACCGCGAACAAGGCGTGACTCCTCTCCAAGTAGCAGCCCTTTATGGCCAAACCGATATTGCAAGGGTTCTTCTTGAAAGAGATAAAATAGTTAAAGAAAATATTATTGAGACTGCTACAAACTCCGGTTGGACCCCCCTGCTTTTTGCTGCCTGGAAAGGGCACAAAGCTATGGTAGAGTTCCTGCTTGAACGACGCGCGAATCCTGATGCTACCACCTCAGCAGGAATTACACCGCTCCATTTGGCTATTTCCGCTGGCAAGAACCCTATTTTAAACATTCGTGGAGAGCGTGGGGCATTAAACTATACCCCCTTACCTAAAGCCGCTGGTTCTTCTGCCAATAATCCGTACACCGATATTGCAAAGCTCCTTCTAAATAAACGTGCCAATATTGAGGCTAGCACTCAAGACGGCAATACCCCCCTACATTTGGCTTCTTTTTTCGGGCAAACTGAAATAATAGAACGCCTGATTGCAAAAGACGCTAATGTTGAGGCTACCAATCAAGCAGGTTTTACTCCCCTGCATTTGGCCGCCCTCGATGGGCACAGCGATGCTATAGAGGTTCTGCTTAATAATGGTGCAGATATTGAGAGTGCTGATCAAATTACTAGAACAAAACCCTTGGTACTTGCAGCCACTTTTGGCCACTTCGATGCTGTAAAGCGTCTACTTGAAAGAGGGGCAGATATTGAAGGTACAGATAGTCTAAATTGGACAGCTCTACATAAAGCTGCCGCCAATGGTAATGGTTACGTACCTATTGTTGAGCTTTTGCTGCAAAAAGGAGCGAATATTAATGCCCTCAATGGACAAGGCTGGACAGCCCTACACACCGCGGCTTTCACTGGTCATACAGAAGTTATAGATCTCCTGCTTAGGGATAATACAGCGATAGATATAGATGCTTCAACTAGGGGGGATCTGGACAAGACAGCACTGTGTTTGGCTGCGATGAAGGGTCATATACCTGCTATGGATCGTTTGATTAAAGGAGGAGCAAATATTAATCCTGCTTTGGCAATAGGCTGGACACCTTTACTACAGGCGGTCTTCAATGGCCAGCTAGATGCTGTACGGTTTCTTCTTAATAATGGAGCAAATATTAATGCTCACTTGATAGAACCAGAGGAAAAAACCTCATTACATCTTGCTGCCATAAAAGGCTTCAGAGATATTGCTCAGCTTCTGCTTGAAAAAGGAGCACATATTGAGGATAGTACTCCTGGAGGCCATAAAGCCCTACACTTTGCTGCCAACTTTGGTCACGCACCTGTTATAAAGCTTCTGCTTGAAAAAGGAGCAAATATTGAGGCGATGGATAACTTTGGTTGGACACCATTACATCATGCTTCTCAGAATGGGCATAAAGGCGCTATAAAATGTCTGATTGATCATGGTGCAAATATTCACGCTAAATCTACTGATGAGTTGCGTAATAATCCATTGGATGAGTATGATATTACTCCGTTGCATGTGGCTGCTTTGAATGGACGTACAGATGGTATACCAACTCTGG
>JABCYS010000062.1 GCA_013290085.1 Candidatus Babelota bacterium | reverse complement strand
AGTGATCGAGCAACGCGATTAAGAAGAATTTCTTCAAGCAATCCACTAAATGCTAACTTCTTAGAATCAATATCAAACAAGCCCTGATCAGGCATGCCCATTTGTTCAAACTGATACCGCAAGAGAGCAAGTTGCTCCCGCTTAGCTTTTTCTCTTCGAGCAAATTCGCGGTACTCAATATCCTCTCCATCAACTGTTGCTATGGCAGAAGAGCGGTATGCGGACTTCTTGAAAAAAGAAGTAAGCCCCACGCCAACAAGCATTGATGCTGCAGTAAGAATTAAAAAAGCTCTAAAAACATTTCTATAAACTTGTTTTCTAAAAAATAAAACCATTATGCAACCCCTGCCTCTACAATACGAACATCATGTATTTTTTCTATTTTCTTAATAGTCGCAACCACCTTATTGAGATCATTCTTATCAGTAAATTGAGGGGTTACCACTTGATACCAATTCACTACTTTACCTTTAGCTGTTTTACTTTGACGTTTCTGCACTACAACCTTAATACTTTTCTTCGCAAGCCTATCAACAAGTTGTTGCGCTGGGACTGCTGATCCAAACCCAACAAGCTGAGCAAAGTATTTTTTTACTGGCTTAGCTGGTGTGTAAGTGGCTTGTGCCGGTTCAACCTTAACTTCGGTTGGGGCACTAGAAGGGCCATTTGCAACTTGCTGCTGCTCGCTAGCTCGCTCTGTTTCTTCCTCTATGCCACTTACCACATCAGGCTCATTACTTTCATCGTCTTTAAGGTCATACATTGAACACATTGAATAATAAATTTGATCCGCAAATGAATCACGCTCTACAACATTGAGCATCTGATCAGTTGCTGTTCGTTGCCCCCAAAAGTAGCCGCCTACAAAAATAAAAACGCCGACCAAAAGGAACAAGGCTATTGTTCGATTGAGTTGACGTTTATCAATAAAAATACCACCCCGTTTGTTGCAAGAACACGGTTGCGAATTTTGTGAATCATTTTGTTGATTAAACCATTCCATACGAAGGCCTCGAGTTAATTTTTTTAAGTCTCGGTAAAAAACTTACGTTTGATTTTTTGTATGCAGCAACAAAGTTGGCAACAGCTGCCTTATATATAAATCAACCGGCAGCAAAGTCAAGTTCACAACCTCGATCTTATCTTCCAAAGCACCGTGTGCATCAGGTTTTTTGCGGATTTCTTCTTCTATTTGTTTTTCAAGCATTTTAAAAAAAGTAAGTTGTCTTTTTGCATACTGACGAGTCTTTTTCTGAATCAAAGCGATCATTTCATCCTTATGTGATTCGACCAATCCTTGTTTCAGACATTCCAAAATAACATCGTACCCAATAATTTTTTTTGTTTTTAAAAACTCCTCCCAAGGCGTTGATTGAAGGTTCTCAACTTCATTAACCCATCCTTGTTCAAGCATCTGTACAACACGTTCATTGATGCGCTGATACAGATCATCCTTATCTCGCGTAAGAATAATACAATGAAATGGCATGGGTGGTTCATAGTCTGGGGCCAGTGATGAAGGAAGGGTTCCGGTGTTTTCCCACAGGGCTAATGCCCTACCAATACGATAGCTATCATTTTTGTGGATTTTCTGGGCACGTTGAGGATCAAGAGCATAAAGTCTTTCCCACGAAATTTCTCCCGGAATAACCCCTTGCGTAGAGGCAATGGTGGGTTTAGGGGGAAAAAATAGAGATTTAACATAAAACGCCGAGCCGCCTACTACTATGGGTAACTTTTTTCGAGAAATAATCTGAGTAGCTGTTTCGAGCAACCTTTTTCTAAACTCGGTAACAGAGAAATGAGTAGGCGTATCAATAATATCGAATAAATGGTGAGGTACGGGTTCATTTCGCCAATCTGGTTTTGCCGTACCTATGGTAAGTGGGGTATAGAACTGGCCACTATCGACATTAATAATTTCTGAAGGGATTGACTCGGCAATTTTCAACACAAGGTCAGTTTTGCCAACAGCCGTAGGTCCGGTTATAACAAGAAGAAATGGCTTGGTCATTCGATTAGTTAACGAGCCTCTCGTGCTTGATTGTTAATGCTTGATCGCAGGCGCAATAACGCTTTTTCTTCACCAACTTGTTCCACAACAGCTATCTCTTCTGCAAGGAGCATTTCAGTTTTTTGTAATAAATTTTTTTCACCAAACGACAACTCCTTTTGTCTCGCAATATGCTTCAAATCTCTATAAATCTCAGAAAGCTCAATAAGGTCGCCCTTCCGGATCTTATTTTGATAGTCCTTATTTCTTTTATTCCAGTTACTTACCATTAATTCATATTCAAAAGAATCTTTCACGGGGCGTGAAATAACTTTAAAAACATTATTAATAAGAGTAAGAGGACTGAGTGGTCTGATGCCAACCGATTCAAAGTTTGTAGTGGGTACTAAAACAGTCATCTCTTTATTAAGAAATTTTAATTCAAAAAAATGAACTATTTCTGTGCTGACTGCTTTTTCAACGATGCGGTTTATTCTAGCAACTCCGTGACCCGGATAGACAACACGGTCATTCACCGCGAAAATTTTGACGGCCATAACAACTCCCTTGACTATTCGGAAAATTAACCGTCAAAAAGTCAACCCATACATGCAAAAGTATACCAGAAAAAGCGAGATTCTTCTAACTTGAACAAAGCCTTTATCAAAGGCCTTTTCAAACGAGCTCTTTAGGTTAAGATAGTTACAACCGTCTCTGGATTAATGGAATTACAGATTTGGCTTGGAACCCCAAGCGGTTAGGGCAGTAGATAATAATAATAATAATGGAGCTTAACATTTAGGACACATCATGGTTATGACCCATTATCAAAAATTCCTCAACAACATTAAGTTGAACTCCTACGAGCAACTTATCTACCAGGGCACCCTGTCACTCCATCTTATTTTCTTGTACCAAGTTATGGATAAGGCAACTTATGGGTTACAAGGAATTACTTTTGCCATCATTTATCTTACCAGCGCCCTCCTCAACCTTGGCCTAGATACATCCATAGCTCCCTTCTTTTCCATCGCCACAAAAAATAAAACCTTGTTTAAAAAATTATTCCTCTATCAACTAGCATTTCAGGCTGTAGTTTTGATAGTAGCGCCAGTGTTTCTATTTGTGTTGGCCGGAAACAATTCATGGCTCGGTGAAAAAATGAAGATGCTTGGTTTTGGCAACTTACTCTTATGTTGGTTGATCGTGGTTAGTGAAGGGATCAAATATAGTTTGCGCATATTTTTGCGTTGCGCTTTTTTAAATATAAAAATCATATTTATAGAACTTCAAATGATTTTCACTTTTGTCTTTATTGTATGGGGGCTTTATTTTGAAACTGGGCATATAACCTTAACAACATTACTTGCTCCACTTGCTATTTGCTCGGGCATGGCAGTATTTAATTTAGGAAAAGTATTGCACACTTTTTATACCGGATTACCAGATGGAGATGAACATCAAGTATCACCATCATTGCGAAAGCGAATTTTCAGTTCTCGATTGTTTGGATCTCTTCACCAAATCAACCATCAACTTTTTTCTGGCAACCTTCTCATCCCATCATATGCGTACCTGGCTGGCGACAGCGCAGCCGGAACCCTATCACTCCTCACCTCCGTTATGTACTTTTTTAAAGCGGTGGTAGGAAAAACTCTGGGTTCATCATATGAAGCAACTATGTCTCAAAGTAAAGATCTTGATCACGGAAACAAACAGGAACTCTTTAATAAAACAGCCGGCATAACCTACTCAGCACTTAACATTTTGGCCGCTGCACTTTTCATAGTGGTGTTTCCAATCATCATGTATGCAACACGAACACCTGCTACAACCCCCAATCTAGCGCACATGTATTTGTATCTTATCTTTATGTTCTCCGAAAATTTTTTTACCATCTATGAAAAGTTTTTTATCGCCGAAGAAAAAACGCATTTATTTTTAGCACTCAATATAGTAATGAATTTCAGCTTTTTTCTAATAACTCTTTACCCTTCTTCAACATCACTCACACACTGTCTGGTGCTCATAATGCTCATCAGATTTTTATGTCTTGGTTTTCTCATCGCCTTTTCCTTCTACCGATGGGGCATACAACCGGGGTCAAAACGCTCATTCACTAACCTCTTTTATCCATTAATTGCCGGATTATCCTTTATTTATACACTTATTTAGCCTTTTTATTTGGCAAATAAAAAGGGAGTCGAGAATCGATTATGGCGAATGATTTCTATGGCGACAAGCAAATCATCGAACGACGAGATGGTAATTAATGGAGAGATATTTACAACAATTTCATACCAGCCGATAAAATAAAAACCAAATTGATTATTTTTTATAAAAAATATGATGAAAATATTTTCTAATTAAATACCAGTGTCTGATTAAACTATTTTTACCTCCATCAATCACATCGAATCATCATCCAATCGCTGTAGTATTTTAATGCACCGAACTGTTGATTGACAGACATTTAAAATTATCAGACTGTTTTCATTATGTGTAAAAAATAAATAGTGCGTTGCACGACATGGCATGATTTTGTTTTTGCAACATTAAATGCATGATTGTTAAATTGAAATTATTTTTCATTAAATAGGCTCCGCCATGATTCAGAATTTGCCAGCCAAGATTGTTTTGGCATTTTCACCATTCAGTTTCCTATGCATTCAACAGCTTTTTAAAAATGGCATTCATTATTCAATGACTTGAAAAGATTTGCGCCTTGATCATGGATT
The DNA here is from genome assembly GCA_013290085.1 of Candidatus Babelota bacterium. The sequence continues at coordinate 861 of JABCYS010000062.1, read as the reverse complement.
TGTATTAATGACCAGTGGGATTGATTATGGTTGAATCTCGTTGTTGTTTTATTTCTTTGGATTTTGGGCAATAAAAAAGCCCCGCTTGAAGGCGAGGCTTAAACGGTAAGAAAAAATCTTACGATTGCATGTGCATGAAGAATTTAACAAGGACTATTACACCAGCGATACCGCTGATAACATCCAAGTAAAACTTGAAACCATGGAATGGTTTACAGAAGTCATAGCCAAGGGCAGCCAATCCAACGTGGATAGAGGTTAAAGCAGTGATGATCTTAGCTGCTTTAAAGATTAATTCGTTCATCTACATCTCCTTTTAAAATAGGAATATACAACAAGAGGTATCTTACTTCATTTTTTTTAACAAAATCAACTTTCAGTTTTTTAGGCATATAAAAAAGCACAAAACAAAAATGCCCCAGTTTTTCCGCCAGAACATTTTAGGATATTATTATTGTGTTTGTAATTACTCTACTTATTATTTGGTTGCCGTTCCTGCTCCAGGCGTGGCACCATTGCTTTTAAGAAATGTCACAACATTCGAATTTTTGGCCATCACGGCAACATCTAAAGGTGTCTGGCCAGCATTGTTTGTAGCATTTACATCAGCACCATAGCTCAACAAAAGCGCTGCCATAGACCCATCTTTTACAAAAAACAAAGGCGTATTGCCATTAGTATCTTTTGCATTTGAATTTGCTTTATTATCCAAAAACTGCCTGGCGCCTTTTAGGCTATCTCGATCGTTGCGTTTAACAGCACGAAAGAGACCTAGATTATTCTCCGCATTACTTCGTGCTTGTTCAAGTGAATTAGCGGCATTGCGTACTTCCGTAACGTTAGTGTTGACAAAATTTTCAT
>JABCYS010000061.1 GCA_013290085.1 Candidatus Babelota bacterium | reverse complement strand
TTCATAATTCCCTCAAATAGTTCTTAAAATCTTTCAAATGATTATTTTTTCTCTTCGGACAATTGACGAGCTTTTTCATAACAATGCTTTGTTAAGCTAAAACAGTTATATGCAAGGCTCGCAAAAGCCACGCTCCCTAAAGGAGCTATTTTAAAAACCTGTTCTTGAGTAAATTTATCCTCAAAAAGATTCCATTCTTGGTCATAGCCCCTAACTCCCATTCCTTCAACAATGCCCGCAGCAAAAAGTCTCGCCGCTATTAAAGCACTCACAGCAGTCGCGAGGCCGCCTACAACCATACCCCCTCTATATGCGGTAACTTTTGCAACATTGAGAGGCGTAGCTAATTTAGTTTTCGGTTTGTCCGCAGTTAACGGCATTATTTGTGTTGCGAGGAACAATATTAAAAGTGTTTGCTTAAAAATATTCATAGTCTTTATATCTCCATACTATGTTAAAGATTGTTTTTTCTCTTCGGATACTTGGCAAGCTTTTTCATGGCAACTCTTTGCTAAGCTAGCACAGTTATATGCAAGGCTCGCAAAAGCAATGCTACTAAAAAATGAAATTGGCGGAGTCTGTCTTAAACGCCGTCCACCACCAAAAGCTAAAAAATTCTTGCAGTCGCTCCCAGCTCTATAGATTCCTTCAGCAAAAAACGCTGTCGCCATTAAAGCACTCACAGCAGTCGCGAGACCACTTACAACCATGCCTCCTCTATATGCTGTAGCTCTTGCAACCTTTAGAACCTTAGGCGTAATGAATTTAGATTGGACCTTAGGCGCAGCTTTCGGTTGGTGATGGGCAATGTCCGCACATGCCAAGGGCACTATTTGTGTTGCGAGGAATAGCGCTACCATTATTTTCTTAAAACGATCCATAGTCCTATACCTGTATGCATTAAGGTTTTTCAAGCAACATAGCTTCAATACTCTTCATCACACTACTTACCTTCTCATTCTTTGTATTAACCATAGAGCTACGCACCATGTCCAACGCTGTTTGGCCATTGGCATTGGTTGCAGCAACATTAATAGAAGGAGTTGCAAGGAGGGTTTTGATGACAGCAATTCTTGAGTAATGAGTAAAAAGATCTCGAATTGATTGTATACATGTTGCATTCATGCCTTTAACAAAACTGCCTAATCCGTAAATAGTTCCAGCACTAAGAGCAACCGCTAATAGACCTAGTCCAAAAACTCGAAGTTTTGTATCTGGTACCCATTGAGTAGCGTCATCGTAAGAAATCAACCGTATATGAACAGAATCTTCATTAGCATCGCCCCCTACAAGATTATTGGCAACATTATTAACGTAATTCACACCACGTCTAAGAAGCCTACGCCCCTTCGACTGCGCTGAGTTTTCATTTCCTTGCAAGATATCACGGGCATCTTTACGCAAGTCCTCATCTAACAATGCAGGACTAATTCCAACTAATGAACCGAGCGATAGCGCAGTAAGTAAAAACCCACTAACTATTGAATTCATTTCCTTTCCTACGGAAACAGAATGTTCAGCCTCAGCTGCAGCCTCTTTTATCGCCAACATAAGTGGGGTCTCCTTTAGCTGGCCTATCTGTACGTTAACGTCTGCTCCCTGATGTAAATAGTAGACTACCGAACCACATTTGGCCTTTTTTACAGCCTTAACAAGATCAACGTCGTGTTTAGTGACAGCTTGCACCTGAGAGGCACAAAGACCCAGTAAAGTTGAGAAAATAATCACTTTCCTAGCAATTTTCATAGATCCTCCAATAAGAATAGTTTTTCTAATAGAAATGATTAGTAAACAGATAAGAAAATCCTACCCTAAAGGTGGGGCACTGACAAATGCCTGCAGGCTTCTAGAGATGTACGGGAACAGCGCCAAGGACAGCCTTTATATCCGGCTTAGAATCATGAGACGTGCTTGGCTTACGTTGTTTATCGAGAAGCATGCGCTCGACCTGTTTTAAAATATGAAAAAGTCGAGGCTCCTCAGCGTTGACCAGCATATAATTATGGATAAGATCGAGGGCAGTCTGATTTTTACTATTTGTAACAAACAGATCAATTGAAGGGTAGTTGATCAATAATTCAATGACCTTTTTTCTTTTATACAACTGAAAAAGGCTATAAGGAACCATGAATGCTGCCTTGCCAAATCCTTTACAAAGTTTAAAGGTTCCATAGCCGATCTCTGCAAGAATGGGGATTGTTATGATCCGAGTTCCTATATCCAATAGGTCATCAGATACCAAGGCAAGCGGGAAAAGAATCGTGCCAGCAGTTGTAAAGGGTGCTATGGTCATCCAACCAAGCCCCGTACCCATATCTGCCAAACTGTTCCTAAGGGTGTATCTATCCTCTGCTTCCTTTGCAAAGGCGCGGATTGCAAACATGACTGGTGTCTCTTTATACCCACCCGCCTTTTGATTAATGTGAGCACCTTGTTCCAGATACTCACTAACCAAAGATGGCTGCCCATTTACTACTGCTTGCAGCAAGGCTATATGCATTGACTCCTCAGCCCTCATACCACTGGTCGCCACTATCCCACTCACTAAAATAAAAATTTTATTCATGCTCTTCCCTTTCTTTCTGCATGTACGAATATAATTTTTTGCAACCTGTTTCTAAAAAACGTTAATTTCAAATCTATGCAAAATATGGTACGTATAGGCACACATTTATTTCTTCTTTTTTAAGGGGCCGCGATGTCAACACTGTTGATTCTTTCTACCATTTTCTTCTCATGTTGTGCAACAGCCGTACTCAGTTATATTTCCATGGCAGTTATGATTGGTCCCTGGATAGAATCAACCATTGTACTTTTCGCAACTCTTTTTTTTGGTCTTTTTGCTCGACACCTTGCGGCACAGTCGCGGAGCAAGTCTATAGCTTTGGTAACCGCCGGCAGTTCTGTTGGCGGCATTATTGCAACCGCCTGCGGCTTTGCGTTTCCTACCCTTTATTTCCTTGATGAAAAACTTTTTTCCAGCTGGCTAAGCTCTCCTCTTTATTTTTCTGCGATCATGGCAGCACTCACACTTTCTGCCGGAGCACTTGGCTTACTCATTGCAAATCTTTTTGAACAGCCACTCCTTGTTACTGAGCAGCTCCCTTTTCCTATTGGCGAACTTTCACACAAAATGATTGCTGCACAAAATAATACCCGCAAAGCTTGGGAGCTTGGGGCTGGCTTTATAGCTAGTTTCGGTTTTGGCATTTTTCAAAAAGTGTCCAACTTTCCTTCTGCGCTCGCAGTAACTTCCACGCATACTTTTCGCTGGCTCACCCTCCCCGCGATTAAATTACCAACACTTGAGCTTCCCATGTTGTGGGCGATTGGTTTTGTAACAGGACACGTCATTGCCGTTCCTCTCGGCGTGGGGATTTTATCGAAAATTTTTATTACCTCGCCACTGCATACCAGTTACTTTCCTCATTTGCGCTCCATGGATTTTTTGTTTGCATTCGGTAGCGGCATGATGGTGTACGGTGTTTTCATGAGCATCTTTCAATTACCTCAGCTTTTTAAAGAAGTTTTTAAAAAAATAAATAGTTTATCAAAGGATGATGCTCCACGCTTTACCTGGCGACTTTCCTTTTTTGAGCGAACAGCTTGGTTATTTGCACTCATTGGAAACTTTTTCTTTTTTCACTACTTCAATTTTAGTTTTCCCGCACAAATTTTCGTACTCCTCTTTAACGCAGTATGCGTCTACCAACTTATGCTTATTGGTGGAAAATTCGGGCTCGCACCCATGGGTAGATTTGCTACCTACGTTATGTTTTCTGGACTTTTCTTGTTTGGCTTTAATGCCGTGCAATTAACCATCGTTGCCACTTTTGTGGAAATTTGTGGTGGCGTTGCCGTTGATATTCTTTTCGGACGAAAGCTTGCACAACTTTCCGATCTCGATCATCAAACAGTTGTTAAGCTTCAGTGGCTTGGACTTGTGGCAAGTACCCTATCAATTGGCGTCATCTTCTGGCTCCTTATCACCAACTTAGGCCTTGGTTCTGATCGGCTTCTTGCACAACGCGCATTATCTCGCGCACTCACTATCGATATTCAAGGATTCGATCTTTTTGCACTTTTGGCTGGCGCACTTTTTGGTTCTATTCTTAAAGATCTCAAGGTGAACCCCATCATGGTACTCGGTGGTCTTCTTATGCCTCTTGATTGGAGTATTGTTCTTGTGGCTGGAGGACTTTCAACCTATTTGGTTAAAGATCGTGAGGCTCAGTATCCTTTTTGGTCAGGAATTTTTGCAGCAAACTCACTTTGGATGATTGTTCAAGCACTCATTCGTTGATATGCTTGAGCGCATGAATAATAAAATTACTGACGAGCTCTTGGACCTTGTCTCAGAAAATGACACCGTCATCCGCTCTGAACTCAGAAGCATAATCTATACACAAAATCTAAAATGGATACGTGGTGTAAACGCCCTCATTATCAATTCCAAGGGACAAATTTGGATCCCTCGACGTCACCCCAACAAAAAAGTTCTACCACTTTATCTTGACATGAGTGTTGGCGGCCATGTACAGGCAGGAGAAAGTTATGAGCAAGCTTTTGCTCGTGAAACCTTGGAAGAAATAAATCTCGATCTTAATCAGGTACGATGGGAAAAAATTCTCCGTCTTACCCCACCCCAACACGGCAGTCATGCATTTACCTATGTTTATGCCATCTACCTCGATGAAGCCCCTAACTTTAATAAGGATGAATTTATTGATGCTCAATGGTTTTATCCTAACGAGTTGTTGAGGATTATTGAGTCGGGTGAAAAAGCAAAAAATGATCTCCGTGTTATTTTAAAAAATCTTCCAAAATCATTAGTTAAAGAAAATCATTCAACTTAAAAAGGAATATCCAAATGATTTTTTTATCCTCTCGCCGACCAGTCTTCTGGCTATTACTCAGCCTCGTTTCACTCAGTGGTATAGTTTTTACGTATAAATTTTTCACCCGCGCATTTCCCATCGCTTCACTTGATTTAAAAGTTGATCGCAAACAAGTCCTTGCTCATGCGCACGAATTGGCGCAAAAATATCAGTGGGGGCCACAAGGTTACCGACAAGCCGCTTCATTCGATGTTGATTCAGACACAAAAAATTATGTTGAACTCGAAGCTGGTGGCAGCCAGGCTTTCAATCAGATGATCACTGGCTCACTCTATACTCCTTACGAATGGCAGGTACGCCATTTTAAGGAAGGAGAAACAAATGAGACGCTGGTCTCATTCAAACCAGATGGCACGCCCTATGAATTTCTAGAAAAAATTGCTGAATCTACGCCGGGGGAAAAAATTTCTCCTGCGCATGCCCGCACTATTGCTGAAGAAAGTGCCACACAAGACTGGGGTATTGATTTCTCTGAATACAGTCCGGTTGAATCATCACAAGAGGTTCGACCAAATGGTCGCGCTGACCATACTTTTGTTTATGAACGGCCTATGCTTCTTGGTGAAGCGCGTTATCGTCTTCGCCTCACCGTAACGGGTGATAAATTCACCGAGCTCAATCATTTCATGAAAATTCCCGAAGGGTTTTTCTTACGCTATGCCGAGATGCGTTCATTTAACAAAACAATTAGTACAGCTGCACGAATAGCCATGAACA
>JABCYS010000060.1 GCA_013290085.1 Candidatus Babelota bacterium | reverse complement strand
TACCAGTGGTTGAAAAATTGCCGCTCATAATGCAATTACGAACAAGCGTGGATCCAGTGGCATTAAGTGATAGTCCTGCGGCAATGCCTGCCCCGCCATTTTTATTGAAGGTTGAGTTGCTGATCTCATTACCATTGCTACTGGTAAATGAAGCTCCAACCAGGAAATTATCATTGAATTTAGAGTTAGTAATTTTTACTTTTTCAGTGAAGGTAAAAATGCCGCCATTGCCACCGTTGTTGGTAAAGCGAGAATTATCAATCGTAATATCTAAGTTTTTACTCCCCGTTGTACCACTGTATGCAATCCCTGCACCGCCACAACCACGCACCGTCATATCGCTCACAACAAAGTCTTCTGTTCCATTGGCTACCGTAATACCGCTCCCCGTCATTCCAGAAATTTTTCCACTCTTAATCACGATGTTGCTGAGTGCAGCGCTTACGCATATTCCTGTCACATTTAAACCAAAATTTGTTTGGTAGAGAGTATGTTGGTTAAGATCAAGCGTAACATTATTGGATTTAATACTAATTACGCATGTCGAAGTTCCTGAAAATCCTACTGACCCACATAGGGTATAATATCCTGGATTGGTTATGGTGTAGCCATTGGGCAGGATATCGGATGGTGCCAAAATAGTGGGACAATGGATTTCAACATTATCCGCATCTTGAATTGTTTTGAGCACAGTAAAAACAGGAGAAAGGTCTATAGTAACAATAACTGTTGGCGTAGTAAGTGCAGCTAAGATTGTCCATGTTGCATTAAAATCATTAATCACCGTCGTTGTTAAGTTTGAGCAGCAATTTTCAATCACCGTAAGCGTAGTAAAAACCGGCGAGAGATCTACACTGACCACAACTGTCGGTGTCGTCAGTGCAGCTAAGATGGTCCATGTTGCATTAAAATCATTAATCACGGTCGCTGTTAAATTTGAACAGCAGTTTTCAATCACCGTAAGCGTAGTAAAAACCGGCGAGAGATCTACAAACGCCGTTGGTGTTAAAGTATTGAGTTTTGCATTTATTATCCCCAGTAATGCTAAGACTTCATCGATATTACAACAATCATTTGGGGGCACAGGTTGCATACCGTCTGGCCGCGGAGCTCGCTCCTCGTCAGCCTTTGTCCTACTTCTACGTAATTGTTCTTTTGACCAATCAAGAACTGACTTCACCGCTACCACTAAATCTTCTTTTGTCACGCGTTTGTTATCCTGCAACAATGCGTAACACAGCAATAACTGGGGAGGAAGATGTGCTGTTATTTTGTGATGCTCAGCTTGCGAATAAATAGTGATGATTATTTCTTTAAGAGCAACATCATCGATCATGAATAGTGCTATATCTTGATCATGCGATAGTTTAGTTTGAATAGTAGCGCACACTACATCCTGAGGAAATAATCCTACAAAAACGTATAGACAGAAAAGTAATAATGTTTTTGTTGAAAACAACCAGAAAGAATTATGCCTCATCGTACCCTAATCTTTTTTTTCATTCTCCATGATTGATGATACTTATCATAAGTTACTACCGGAAGCAAAAAGTAAGCAACCGATATATTCTATTTTTTTATTTACTGCGCTCTTTCACCATTTTTTGTATTGATTTTTTGGAGGCGCTTGCTAAAGTTCATTCGAAAATTGAAAAAGGAGTTGTCAGAATGAAGAAGCTATTATTTTTTATATTATTTTTACTTCCTCTCAATATCCATTCCGCAGCACTCCATGTTATCGCCCCGCAACAAATTGCAAGCGGCATATTTACTATCACTGAAGCAGGGCTTTACGTCATGGGGGGCGATGCCGTAGCAACCATCACCGCAGGCGCTGCTATCACCATCACCACCAGTGATGTAACAATCGACCTTCAGGGCAAATCTATTCGAGCCTCGGGGGCTGCAGATACCGGTATAAACATCGGATCTAATGGTATCGGTTACGAAAATATCACGATACGAAACGGTAAAATTTTAGGGTTCAATGGTCGAGGCATTTTTGCCGTTAATGGTTCTCAAAATCTTTTTTTTGAAGATCTCACCATCTCGGGCACCTCTCCACTTTCAAACGGTTTTATAGGCTTTTATCTTTTTGGAAATCCGGGCTTAGTTCGTACAACAAATGTTAACGTAAAAAATTGTCAAACAAGTAATGGTCAGTATGGAACTTATTTTGCAAGCTGTGACAATATAAATATGATTAATTCCAGTTTTAATAACAATAATCAACAAGGTTTATTTTTACAAAATTGTAATACTATGTTGTTCCAAAACTGTTACGCCAATGTTAATACTCACAATGGATGCCTCATGGATACTTGTAATAATATTACCTTCATGGATAGTTTTTTTAACTTTAATGGGGTTGCAGGAATTCTGACAGAAAATGCCTGTAATTGCTTAACTATCCAACATTGCCAATTCTCCAATAACTCAGGTGGCATGATTACTGGCGCAGCAAACAGCTCTTTTGGCATTTCAGTTTCAGTGGGTAGTAACCTCAATGCTTCAATTATTAAAGATTCTGATTTTAGCTTTAATATGAACATTATGCGTGGCACAGGAGCTGCCTTAGGTGGATCTAATATTGTAGTTGAGAATTGTACCTTTAATGGAAACGGTGCCACCGGAGCTTCTGCCCTTGAAGCTGAAGGAGTAGAGCTTGGAGAGACCTTTTCCTCGATAATGAGAAACTGCATAGCAAATGGAAATTTTTCATCCACAAGTACTGCTGCAGGCTTCAGATTTGACGCGGGCAGCTCAGGGAATGTGCTAGAAAATTGTATAGCCCTTGGAAATTTTACTACATCAACACTTCTCAATGCCTATGGTTTTATGGTTGGCGCTGCGTTACCGGTCAGCGATATAAGTTTAATTAACTGCAAAGCTCAAGCGAACAGTGCTTTGTCTCCGGCGCTAGGGATAGGGTTCTTTATAAATGCTAATAGTCCCAATTGTATTGTCGAAAATTGCCAGGCACTTTCTAATACTCATACAGGATTCTCAATCAATCCTTCATCTGCAGTTCTGGTTGGTAACTTGGCCATGGGCAATCCTACTAATTATGCAGGCCTTGCAGTAACAGGAGGAACAGTTGGTCGAGTTACAATAGCTAATGGTACACAACCAACAAGCACCGCTTTTGATACGCGACAAATCGATAATATTGCTGTTGGATTGCCATAATCAAAAAGATAGCCTCATAGGTAATGAGTTCGATCTAAATAATGGTAGCTTTGCGTTTTTTTAGAGCCGCTAGTAATAACCACCCAACATACCAAAAATATTCGTATGCCCCTTTTCTATCGCAAGTTCCTGCGGCAGCTTACCATTAACGGCCTGATATGCGGACTTCCAACCACCATTTTTTAGAATTAAGTGCATCATTCCTTCATGTCCACGCACCACGGCATCGGCTATCGGTGTCCAGCCAGAATGATTTACGGTATTAGGGGTTGCGCCGGCTTTGAACAATTTTTGGACAGCCTCAAGATCATTGTTTTTAATAGCTGCATGTAAGATAGTTTCTCCGTTCATGTCACCAGCATTTATATCAGCACCATTGCTGCATAAAAGATCGAACACTCCTTGATCATTCTGTTGAAAAGCCAACCGCAGTGGCGATGTACCCTCTACTAAGGTATTTATTTCAGCTCCGTGATTAATAAGTAGTTGCGCCATATAAGGATTGTTGTCTCGCGCGGCAATCATGAGAGGCGTCATGCTCTCTTTAGTGTTATTAACATTTGCACCACGATTAATGAGGAAAACAGCAACGCCCTCATATTTTTGAGCATTAATTAAACTTTTTTTAACAATCAAATTTAAGGCCGCATCCTCGACTTTTTCAAAACGGCCAATATAAGCTCCGCGATCTAACAATGCTTCCACAATATCAGAATAAGCATTTGTAAGCGCTATGGTAAATGCTGTTTGCCCTTGTTCGTTAGCACTATTAAAATCGGCACCGCTTACTAACAGAAGCTCAACTATATCCAACCGTCCTTTACCTGTCGCAAGAATTAATGCGCTATTTCCCTGTGCATCTACCGTATTAATATCAGCCCCACGCGCCAAAATAAGTTCAATTGTTTTAGCCGGGGCATCTTCATGAATAGCCATGTGTAATACCATGCTTGCAGCAGCACGGCGTTTCATCTCAGTACCAGGATCTTTACCAACCCAAAAAAGATACGCTTCGACCGCTAAAGGTTGAGAAAAAAAGTCATGGCTTCCTTCAAAAAAAGGAGCTCTCTGTGCATGAAAATTTTCTGAATTGTACGAACTTATGGCCTTAGCGGCTTCTTTGAATAAGAAAGCCTCACAAGGAATAAGGCCCTTTTTTGAAGCTTCGGTAAATACATCGTTCTCAACGATCATATCAACTAATAATTGGGATTCGATGCTAAATGGCGCTCTGGATGCATACGCCCTCATCCGCCGTTCAATAATTTTATGTGGGTACCCCAAAGCATGCAAAAATGAACTTGGGTCTATGCATTGTATATGTGCAACATTTAAGAAAAAAAGAATACTAAGAATCGTACCTATTTTATTCATTATCCTGCCCCTTCTTCATTGAACTATTAACGATTCAATTATAAAAAAGAGGTGGTATGAAAAGCTATACTTTTATTCAGGCAAGAAAATTCCATCGAGCTTTAACTCTAAAAAGGCCGAGCGCACTTCACTCCGATGCAAACTCTTTGCGTTGACCAACTTTAAACATGGCAATTTTCTGAGCATTTTCAAAGTTTTGCCCCTGCCACCACTGGTCTATTTTTTCGACTGGCGTCAAAAAACGATCAAACCCAAAATTGAAGGTCCCCCAGTGCATAGGGATAAATGTCTGCGCCTTAAGATCTAAAAATGCCTGTCCCGCTTCATTGGCATCAATGTGGGTATGTTTCATAGCCCCCCTTGGTTCACACGGGCCGATGGGAAGTAGTGCAATATCAATCTTAGGAAAGGCGGCGCTAATTTCTGCAAAGTGGTCTGAATAAGCGGTATCCCCAGCGAAATAAATCGTATGGCCCCCTGCTTCAATCATCCAGCTCCCCCATAAACTTTTATTGCGGTCAAATATACCGCGGCGGGACCAGTGCCAGGCCGGAAGGAACGTAATTTTAACTGCATCATCGCCTGCAGGACCGGCAATAAGTTCATGCTTGCCCCAGGTATATGAGTTAACTCGGTTAAACTTGCGCCTGATGAACCAATGTTGATCGCCATGGGGAACCAAGATCTGCCCCTCACGAGTGGTTATATTGTCTCGCAATGCCATAAGGCTGGGACCGTGCATATGGTCCCAATGGTTATGCGAAATAAGTACAACGTCTATCGGTGGTAGGTGGCCGAGGGCGATGCCGGGCGGTAGATTACGTTTAAAAAAGGTAGATATATTAAAAAAGATAGGGTCGGTAAGGATATTGATGCCCTGGACTTGGATGAGAAAAGTTGAATGACCTATCCAGGTAATGGTAGGTTTTTGAGCTGTTTTTAGGGGGGTTTCGCTCACCAACCAATCATCAAATGAATGGCTGAGATACGAAAAACGGGTAGGAACAGATTTTAGCCACATCCTAAAAGTAGAGAAAAAGAACCCATGGTGGCGCTCTTGTTCGCTATTTTTAAATCTTCCCTTTGCCTCAACGGGCTTT